>JAAVYX010000079.1 GCA_022791355.1 Clostridiales bacterium
CGCGTTCCCATTGTTCTTTTGTCAATTCATATCGCTTCATGGCCCTATTTTCGCACTTTTATTTGATTTGTGCAATATTTATTTTTCAAACAAGCCCTAGACTAAAATCAAATAAAGTATAAAACATGAAACGCAGTAGCGCAGGCGGTCTTGCATAGGCTTTTCCGCTATACGAATAGATAACCTGTAAAGGCGGCGTTCTCCTATTTGGCTTGGCGGCCGTAACGGAAGTTTTTTCAATTGTATAAACTTAATTTAGTTATTTTTTGAAAACTGTTGTGCCTATCAGCTTTTTTTGGTAGAATAAAAGAATACATAGTGCCAAAGTCTATTTAAAATCAAAAACACCGGATTTTTGCCTATGATGAGGATAATTTGGAGAAGGAACTGCAAGTCAAAATGGATGTTAGACGAGAGATTTTCACATAGAAAGCGGCCTGAAATGGACAAAGGCTGCGTTTGGGTAGTTTTATAGCGGACGCCAATCTCCATTTTTCGGCTCGCGCCCCTCTTAAGTAGGCGCGCCACAGAATTTAAAATCATCGGCGGATGCCGAGACGGCTTTATATTTTTCTTAACAGAACACGGAAGTAAATAAGAGCAGTCCGTGAATTTTTCCTCTAAAGAATTGCTATTTAATAGGAAATGCGGTATTATGGTAACTGTATAAAGGTTCGCTATGTCAGCCCCGGGAACGGACAGCAGCGCATGGGTTCCATGCGAAAAGGGAGATGAACAGATATGGAACGCTGGGATATCCGCAATGAAAAGGGCGATGTGACAGGTAAAACAGTGGTTCGCGGCAATGTGCGCCTGGCTCCGGGCGAATACCATCTGGTGGTCCATATTTGGGTTGTAGGATCGGACGGGCGGCTGCTCATTCAGCGTCGAGCCAGAGATAAGGAGCTCATGCCGGGAGAATGGGCCGCCACAGGCGGCTCGGCCGTTGCGGGGGAAGATTCGGTTCGCGCGGCTACGCGGGAGCTTCGGGAGGAATTGGGCATTGCCGCTGGGGAAAAGGATATGCGGTTTATCCGTCGTTTGACCCGCAAAAATTCCCTTGTGGACATTTGGATGACCCAGTTTGACATTCCCGCCGACCAACTGATCTTACAGCCTTCCGAGGTTTCCGACGCCAAGTGGATCTGGCCCATGGACCTGCTTCGCCTGGTCAGGGAAGGCGGCTTCCACAATTACGGAAGGGATTATTTTGATACGGTACTAGGCGCGGCTGGGAAAATCGTGAAAGGCCCTAGCCGCTCGTAAGAACGGCTTACATCCGCCGAATGGAGGCATGATTTTGAGTTTGCATATGGAAGGGCAGGACTGTCCTGTCTGCCACGCCCATCTTTTCGACGACGACGATGCGGTATTCTGCCCCGTCTGCGGCGCGCCTCATCATCGGGACTGCTATAAGGCCCTAGGTCACTGCGCCTTGGAGGCCGACCACGGCACGCCCCGGCAGTACGTCCGGCCGTCGGAAGCCTCTGCGGAGAAGAGGCAACAGGAAAAGGAAGCGGCCGGCAAAGCCTGTCCCCGCTGCGGGGCGAGCTGTGCGTCCGATATGCTTTTCTGTCCCCGCTGCGGGCAGAGTTTTTCTAATCCTGCGGACGGGCAAGCGGCATATCCGCCCCCCTATGGGCCGGCCGGCGGCCCTTATCAAAACGCCGGCGGGCCGCCCCCTTTCGGCGGCTACGGACCGGTTAGGCCCGACCCTTTTGGCGGCGTGTCGCCCGATGAGGAAATCGACGGTCTGCCCGCCGGGGATATAGCCAGGTTTGTCGCCGCCAACACCCAGCATTATCTGCCCCGTTTTAAACGGATGCATCCCAAGGCCAAGTCCTCTTGGAACTGGGCCGCTTTCTTTTTCCCCGGCGGCTGGCTCTTTTTCCGCAAGTGCTATAAGCCGGGTATTTTGGCCCTCCTGGTTAGCTTTATTTCCACTGTGCTTTATATGCCTATGCAGATTTTTATGAACGATATAACCGCCTCGCTGCCCACCACCATCTCTTATATGGAGTATTATGACGCCCTTATGCTGCATATGGGGGAAGCGGGGGCGTTTGCCTGGGCCGCATTTGGGCTGAGTTTGCTGCTGGCGCTTTGTCTGCGTATCTTTGCGGGCGCTTTTGGAGATTATATCTATAAAAAGCATGTGCTGGGCGCCATTCGGAACATCAAGGCGGACGAAAGCCTGCGAGAGGATTACCAGGGCAATCTGCTGCACAAGGGCGGCGTCAATCCCCTGATGCTGCTGGTGGCCTTTATGGCCTCCAACTGGTTCAGCGCTCTGCTGGCCATGTTTCTGCTTTAGCGTTTTTGTTCGACCGTCTTGCAGAACAGGAACTGCTCTGCCGCTTTATGCGCTTTTGCGCGATTGCCGATATGTACGGGCAGGCGATTGAAAGGGCGGAAGGCCAAGGCGGCCGTTTTGCGTAGATTACCGAAGATACATTGTGTAAAACGCGCAAAATCCCGCGGAACCGGTTTTGTTCTCTCCCCAGGTCTGATTTGGAAGAAGAAAGAAGAACGCGCCATGAATCCAAGCCGTACCAAATGCCCGGTATGCGCCGTATCCAACGAGCCGGATGCGCTGTACTGCAAGCGCTGCGCCTCGCCCATTGCCCCATCCTCTCCCGGCGGGGAGCGCGCGTCCTGCGCCGCCCAAACCATAACCGGCTTTGAGGGCGCGTCGGTGGAGGACGCCGCTATATTTGTAGGCCGGTGCGCCGGACATTATATTCCGAAATTTATCGACATGGAACTGCGGCGGTCCCGGGCCGGCTGGAACTGGCCGGTTTTTCTGCTGGCCCTGTTTTTCGGACCGGCCGCGCTGTCGATTTGGTTTTTTTACCGGAAGATGTACAGGCCCGCTCTGCTCTTTTTGAGCGGCGGTCTGTTGATTCTAGCCGCTAACACCCTAGTCAGTTACGATTTTAATTTACAGTATTTTTCCCTGTTCATCGACCGGCTGCACGAGCTGCGGGCCAGCGCTATCACGCCGGCCGTTTTTTTGCAGTTTATCACCCATGCAACCCCGGCGGCGGCCAACGGCAGCGTGAATTACGTGCTCAACACCATGCTTTCGACGCTGATTTTTGCTGGAAAGCTTGCGGCTGCCGTCTTCGCCAACGGGATTTACAAAGGTCATGTAGCCAAATGCGTAGGCGCCGCGCGGGAAGCAGAGAGCCCCGCGGAAGGTCTGCGCGCCCTTGGCGGCGTGAACCCCGGCTGCGCCGTAGGCGTATCGGCCGCCGTGGCCCTGGCCTATTTGCTGGCGGGCGCGGCGCCGGTCCTGGGCGCGCTGGGTATTTTTCCCGGTTAGGACATATTCACATGTCCGAAAAGAGCGCAACGGCCGGATTTTGCAGAGAAGCGGATAAAACGAGGAAAAGCGCAGGCATAGACTTTTGTTTGGGACACTTGCGGCTGCTCAGGTTGAAACGCGTCGTAAAGGCGGCGGCATAGAGCCCCTCATAGAAAATTGGCAATGCGTATGTATACGTAAAGCGCATATGCGTCCCGACGTTTTGAACTGGCAGCGGCCGCTTCTCATCTCAAAAAGACAGGTCGTTTCGTTTTCTGAGGCAGCCCCAAAAGAAGCGCTACCCCAAAAAGGAGAGTGAAGGTATGGATAAGCATCAGAAAATCCGCAAGGCGGTCATCCCCGCGGCAGGACTGGGCACCCGGGTGCTCCCGGCCTCCAAGGCCGTTCCCAAGGAGATGCTCCCCATTGTGGACAAGCCGGCCATTCAGTATATCGTAGAGGAGGCCGCCGCGGCCGGCGTCACCGATATCCTGATTATCACCAATCGGGGCAAGGGGGTCATCGAGGATCACTTCGACCATTCGGTGGAACTGGAAGCCATGCTCCGCGGTAAGGGAAACGAGGAGGTCTGCCGCCAGCTGGAGGCCGTAGCCCACCTGGCCAACATTTACTATGTGCGCCAGAAGGAGACCAAGGGTTTGGGCCACGCGGTGCTCTGCGCCCGGGATTTTATAGGGGACGAGCCCTTCGCCGTGCTCTACGGGGACGACGTCATCATCGGCGAGGACCCGGCCATCGCCCAGCTCTGCCGGGCGTATGAACGCTACGGCAAGGGCGTGGTAGGCATCAAGGAGGTTTCCGAGGAGGCCATTTTGCGGTACAGCTCCTTAGCCGTCTCCCCCTTGGAGGGGCGGAACTTCGCGGTTTCCGACATGGTGGAGAAGCCTAATAAGGAGGAAATTCTCTCCTTGTACTCCATACTGGGGCGCTGCGTGTTGCCCCCGCAGATTTTCGACCTTCTGGCCGTCACTCCCCTGGGCGCGGGCGGCGAGTTACAGCTCACCGACGCCATGAAGGCCCTGACCCTGCGGGACGGCATGGTGGGCGTGGACTTCACCGGCAAGCGGTACGACATGGGCAACAAGCTAGGCATCCTGGAAGCCAACATCGAGGTAGGCCTCCGGCACCCCGAGATCGGCGAGGGCCTGCGGGCCTATCTGCTGGAGCTGGCTAAAACCTTGTAACAGAAATCCCGGCTGGAAAACAAACGGTTTGTTTTCCAGCCGGGATTTGCTTAATAGGTTTACGGTTTTTCATGGTATAGCGCAGAGCCGTCTGACGGGGAGCAGAACCGCGAGGGGTTTACATCTCCCGATCCCCTTGCAGCTCGTGCAGACAGTCCAAGCCCGCGCGATACAGGTCCTCCCGATGCTCTCCCCATGTTTCAATGGAGAGGGCCGTACTGAAAGAACCGGGATACAGCAAGGTTTTATAGCTGTCTGGGACAACCATACGGAACATCATGCCCGGTTTTACGTCCTGAAGCTGCCGGATATTGGAGTCGTGAGAAAGAAAGGCGGTATTCTGGTCAACCGGCAGGATACAAAAATCGTCTCGTCCGCCGTAATTCAGATAGATATACAATAAATCGTCGTCCGTTTTTTCAATCAGGCAGGCATCGAATTCGGCCTTTTCCGATTCGTGGGAGGGTATGGAGCTGGGCGAATTTACAGCGGCCTCATCTGTCGTACAGGCCGTGCAGCAGTCCAAGACGGCGATGGCCAAAAGGCCGCAAATCAAACGGGTGATCTTCATAATATACGCTCCTTTGTTCCTAGAGTGTGTTTGTAAAGGTCAAAACGATGTATAGATTGTCGCTCGGCCCATCGAGGGCATCGCAAAAATTTACGCAAAGCGTATAGATTTTCGTTCGGGGCATCGAGCTCTTCACAAAAATTTAGGCAAAGCATAGATTTTCGCGAGGCCCTCTAGCGCTCCTCTGCGAAAACGCCCATGCGGAAAGCAACCAGAGGCGCATAAGCGCCGGGACCTCCAGGCAGAGGCGCTTTTGCGCCGTGGCCGCCAGAACAACCTTTGACTGTTCGCTTAGATGGGCCGCAGAGAAATCCATAGATTTTCGCTCAGTTCATCAAACGCTTTGCAAGGGTCGTTTGCGTTTTACAATTGTTTGAGACTCCTCGTAATATAGCGTATTATGTCATAATCATAACATGTATTACCACATTTGTAAACCGTTCCAATATCGCCCTGGCTTTTTTGCGCCGGAAGGGGATTGGGGGGTTGTAAAATTCACATATATCGTTTATAATAACTTAGTCAAAATGCAGAGAAACAACGTACATTCGGGCGTACGAACGAGCGGGTCCTGTGCGACGGGACGCCATGAACCATGTCAGGCGGGGAACCGAGCAGCATTAAGTGGTTGCTCCTGTGCGCCGCAGCCAATCTGTTCGTTCGTACTCCCGTGGGTATGTTGCAGCCGAAAGGCTTCTCTGCATTTTTCTATTATGGTACGCATCTTCCATGAAAATCGCGCGCCGGGTCCCGAAGCGAATACGGCCATACGCCGCTTGAAACGCGGCCTGTCGTCCGGACGAGGGCGGCCGGGCCGTATGACGCGGATTCGACCGGGACGAACGCATGAAACGCATGCTCGAAACGGAAGATTTGCAGGAAACCCGATGCTTTTAGGAAAGGGGTATGACCCTTGTATCAGGCCTTATACCGCAAATACCGTCCCCGCGCCTTTTCTCAGGTGGCGGGGCAGGAGCATATCACCGAAACCCTAAAAAGCGAGCTTCGGTCGGGCCGGATTTCCCACGCCTATCTTTTCACCGGCTCCCGGGGCACCGGCAAGACCACCTGCGCCAAAATCCTGGCCAAGGCGGTCAACTGTCTGTCGCCCGCGGACGGAGACCCCTGCAACGCCTGCGAAAACTGCGCCGGCATCGACGACGGGTCGGTGCTGGACATTCTGGAAATCGACGCCGCCTCCAACAACGGCGTGGAAAACATCCGGGAGCTGCGGGAAAACGCCGTCTTTACCCCGGCCAAGGGGAAATACCGGGTGTATATCATCGACGAGGTACATATGCTCTCCACCGGGGCCTTCAACGCCCTGCTCAAAACCCTGGAGGAGCCGCCGGCCCACGTGGTCTTTATCCTAGCCACCACCGAGGTGCACAAGCTGCCGGCCACCATTCTCTCCCGCTGCCAGCGGTTCGACTTCAAACGTATCGAGCCCGAGGTCATCGCCGGCCGTCTGGCCTATGTTGCCGAACAGGAGGGCTTGGACCTGACCCCGGACGCCGCCCTGCTCGTCGCATCCATGGCCGACGGCGGCATGCGGGACGCTCTCTCCATTTTGGATCTCTGCGCCGGGCAGGAAGGAACCATCGACGAACAGACGGTGGAAAGGGTCAGCGGTATGGCCGGCCGGGAGTATCTCTTCCAGCTTTCCGACGCTCTGCTGCGGCGGGACGCCGCCGGGGCCCTGACCCTTATCGGGGAGCTGCACAACGCCTCTGTGGACATGCAGCGGCTGTGCGAGGAGCTCATCGGCCACTACCGCAATCTCATGCTGCTCAAGACCGTTCCGGACCCCAAACGGGCGGTGGTCTGCACGGCCGCGGAGCTCTCCCGGCTGACCGGACAAGCCTCCCCCGTCCCTCTGGAAACCATCCTTTACTCCCTGCGGCTGCTGGAGGACGCGCTGGACCGTATGGGCCGGGGCAACCGCCGGGCCGAGTTGGAAATGGCCGCCGTCCGCCTCGCGTCCCCCGAGCTGGATACCGGGTCCGACGCCTTGCTGGAGCGGATCGCCGCCCTGGAGCGGACGGTCAAGCTCCTGGCGGCCGGCCGGACCGCCGCGCCGCCCGCCGGGACAGGCGCGGGGCCGGATTTGGGGACGGCTGCGGCCGCCCCCCTGCCTGCCGCTTCCCTGCCGGACGAGTCGCCGCCCCCCGCCGTCACAGGAAAGGCAGCCTCTGCCGTCCCGGCCGCAGCGGCGGCTGTTGTAGATAAACCGCCCGCCATGACCGCAGTCGATGCGCGGACGGCGGGCGGACAGGCGGACAGGCCGTCCCCGGCCGGGCCGGACAGTCCGGCCGCCCTACCCGACGAGCAGCGGCCGCCCTGGGAAGAAGCGCCCGCCTCGTATGCCGCGCCGGCTCCTCCCTTCCCCGACGAGGACCTGCCGCCGCCTCCGCCGGATGAGAGTCAGCTTCCTCCTGTGGAGGAGCCGGCCGGTCCCTCGACCACCGCCGCCTCCAGTCCTTCCCCGGCAGCGCATGTTCCGTCCCAGACCGGCCGGCCGGCGGCCGGACAAGCTGGGGCCGGATCGGACATTGTCTGCGACAAATGGCCGGATATTCTGGCCGCGCTGGCCAAGACCTGTCCGTTGATGTACGGGGTATTGCAGGGCTCGACCGCCTATGTGCGGGGGGATCTGCTGCTTATCGACTCCAAAAACTCTCAGTTCCGCACCCTGGTTAAGGGGGACAACCCTATGTACCGGGACGAAATCCGTAAGGCGGCCACCGAGGTTACCGGCCAGATTTACCGGCTGGGACCCTACCGTACCGCCGAAGCTCCCGCCGCCGCGGCCGACCCGCTGGACGGTCTGCTGGAACGGGCGGGCGAGCTGGGTCTGCTGTAGGGCCGGTCTTCAAACGGCCGGCGGTATCTTGTCACCCAACGACCGGCCTTTTCCGCGTCTGCAATTCCCGTAAGGTTTTAGACCGCCTTTTTAGTTACGCCGTCCGGCGTATTTTTGCGAAGGGCTTGACGTTCTAAGCAAAATCTTGCTGTCCGACCTGTTTTCGCGGAGGAGCGCGCGCCCGGCTGCCCGGTCTGTCCCCCGGCCAAATCGCCGCAAGACGGCCCTGGCGGGAAGGGGCCAACCTCTAAAGGCCGGTCGCCTAAATCTCCTGACCGGCGCAAAAGCTGACGCAGAGCGTATGCTTTCTTATTTCCTGCGGCCGTTAGTCCCTTTACAAACAGTTTCCTTTTTGCCCCTATCCGTTTGAAACAGCCAAGGCTGTAGACCGCTTTTGGCGGCAATATAAGAAGGCTGTACCAATAGCCCCGGCACGCGCCATTGCGGACCGCCGCTGGTATCGTTAAAAAATTTTGAAATACGAACAGTATTTACCCATTTTTTCCCTTGCCAGCAACGGGTTTGGGTTCGCAAGTCTTCATACTTTGGCTATTGGTACAGCTTCTAAGATCAAATCATCCGAAAGGACGTATGAACATGAAAGCTCGTATCCCGAGAGGCGCAGGCGCGCCCGGCAACATCAACGCCATTATGAAGCAGGCCCAGGAAATGCAGGCCAACGTAGCCGCCCTACAGGCCGACCTGGACCAGCGGGAATACACTGCCTCCTCGGCCGGCGGCATGATCGAGGTCACGGTCACCGGCAAGCATCAGATTAAGTCTCTGACCATCAAGCCAGAGGCGGTGGACCCGGAGGACCTGGAGATGCTGGAGGACATGATCGCCGTGGCCGTCAACGAGGCCATGCGTACCGCCGACGAGACGGCCGAGCAGGAGATGGGCGAGGTCACCGGCGGTCTGGACATCCCGGGGCTTATGTAGGCCATGGGGTACAGCGTAGCGCCTCTGTCCAAGCTGATCGAGCAGTTTGAACGGTTGCCCGGTATCGGACACAAGACGGCCCAGCGGCTGGCCTTCCATGTATTGGGTATGCCCGAAGGACAGGCCGAGGCCTTTGCCGCCGCTATTTTGGACGCGCGAAAAAAAATCCACACCTGCGCCTGCTGCCAGAACCTGACCGACGCGGCCCTCTGCCCGGTCTGCGCTAACGAGTCCCGGGACAGGTCCACCGTCTGCGTGGTGGAGGACCCCCAGGATGTGATGGCCTTTGAGCGGACCCGGGAGTATACCGGGCTTTACCACGTCCTTCACGGGGCCATTTCCCCCCTGGACGGGGTGGGGCCGGAGCAACTGCGCATCAAAGAACTCATGGCCCGTCTGGGCGACGGGGCGATTCAGGAGGTCATCATGGCCACCAATCCCACCGTGGAAGGAGAGGCCACGGCCAGTTATATCTCCCGGCTGCTAAAGCCCATGGGAGTCAAGGTGACGCGGCTGGCCTACGGCATCCCGGTGGGCGGCGACCTGGAGTACGCCGACGAGGTGACCCTGTCCCGCGCTCTGGAGGGACGCAGCGAAATTTAACGTTTTTGCGGCGAGGGCTTTTCTGCTTTTTTGCTGATTGTCTTATTTTTTAGTTAAGCGGGAGGTTTCGCGGCAGATTTTCTCTATCTTAATATTAGTTTAAATAGAGGTTTCGCGCCAGGCAAACTTTTCTTCTTTCTCCATTATCTGATCGCGAGGCGCGACTAACTTTTCTTCACGCGAAGAAAAGTATAGATTTCTCTGCGGCCCATCTAAGCGAATGGCCTTCGGCCATTCTGGCGCCCCCG
>JAAVYX010000080.1 GCA_022791355.1 Clostridiales bacterium
CCAGTGCTGCGAGCATCTCAACCGGGCCCTTATCATCGAACGGGCCGCCGCCTTGCGGTACGGTCTGGAGCGGGTCAACGTAGTGCCCCAGCCCAAGGCGGGGGGTTCCTTTGCCACGGCGGCCTACGCCGCCTTTACCGCTCCCGTGGCGGTGGAGGGAGTCAAGGCCCAGGCCGGCATGGATATTGGCGATACCCTGATCGGTATGCATGTAGCGCCGGTGGCCGTCCCCGTCCGGCTGGATATCCGGCAAATCGGGGAGGCGCGTTTGGTCTGCGCCCGCACCAGACCCAAGTTTATAGGCGGAGAGCGGGCCCATTACGACCCTGCTTTGCTGTGATGGGGAAAGGAATGGAGGAAATACAGGTACGCGCCGCCGCAGCGGAAGAACCCGGCATTTTTATACCAGCCGGGGCGGCGGAGGTTTTGGAGCGTCTGCAAAAGGGCGGACATGAGGCTTACGTTGTAGGCGGCTGCGTACGGGATTCTCT
The DNA here is from genome assembly GCA_022791355.1 of Clostridiales bacterium. GTDB lineage: Bacteria > Bacillota > Clostridia > Oscillospirales > Acutalibacteraceae > Howiella. Next base: position 492 of record JAAVYX010000080.1, read on the forward strand.
TTTGGGCCGGCAGCCGTTGGACTGGGACATTACCACCAGCGCCCGGCCGGAGGAGACGGCCGCCTGCTTTGCGGGCGAGCGAATCGTTGAAACCGGTCTGCGCCACGGTACGATAACCCTGTTATTAAGAGGCCAACCCTATGAGATCACCACCTACCGGCTGGACGGAGCCTATGCCGACTGCCGGCGGCCCCGGCAGGTGACCTTTACCCGCAGCCTGTCCGAAGACCTGGCCCGCCGTGATTTCACCATCGGGGCCATGGCCTACCGGCCCGGCGAGGGTCTCGTCGACCTGTACGGCGGGCGGGAGGACTTAAGCCGCCGGATTGTCCGATGCGTAGGGAAGCCGGACAAGCGGTTCGGTGAGGACGCGCTTCGCATTCTGCGCGCTCTCCGTTTTGCGTCGGTTCTGGATTTCAGGCTGGACGCCGATACCGCCCAGGCGGCCTATAGCTGCCGCGGGCTGCTGCATAAAATCGCGCCCGAGCGGATCCGCGTAGAGCTGGACCGGCTGCTTTGCGGCCCGGCCGCCGGCAGGGTTTTGCGGGAATACAGGATGATTTTGGCCGAGCTCCTGCCGGAAATCCTTCCCCTTCACGGCTTTTGCCAGCATACGCCCTATCATGTCTACGACGTCTGGGAGCACACCTTGCGCACAGTGGAGGCGGTGGAGGCCCGGCCGGCGCTGCGCCTTACCATGCTGCTGCACGATATGGGGAAGCCGGCCTGTTTCGTGATGGATGATAAGGGGCAGGGACATTTTCACGGTCATCCGGCCAAAAGCGCCGAGCTGGCCCGGGGGATTCTGGAGCGGCTGCGTTACGATAACCGAACCGCCCGGACCGTTCTGGAGCTCATCCGGCTGCACGACCATAGACTGGAGCCCGTCCCGAGCGTTATCCGTCGGCTGTTGGCGGACATCGGACCGGAACGGCTGACGCAGCTCATCCGGGTGCAGCGGGCCGACGCGGCGGGCAAGGCCGACGCCGCCCGGGAGGAGCAGACCCGGCGGGTGAACGAAACTGAGATCCTGCTGGAGGAGATTCTGCGGCGGGGGGACTGTTATACCCTCCGGGACCTGGCGGTTTCCGGGCAGGATATCCTCTCCTTGGGCGTCCCGGCGGGACCGGAGGTAGGCCGGCTGCTGCAAATGCTTTTACGGTCGGTTATAGCCGGCGAGGCCGCCAACACCCGCGAGGCGCTGCTGGAAAAGGCGCGGCGGATGGTCGGACAAAAATAAAGCAGGTATACCCGCTGGGTATATCTGCTTCAGTCTGTTAAAAAGTCGTTTAAAGCGAAAATCTAAAAAAGTTTTCGCCCGCCTTTTTTAAAAGGCGGTGGGGTTTGGGGCAAGGCCCCAATCGCGGCCCGCAGGACGCGAAATCCCTAGTAACGTAAGGCGCAGGAGGAGAAAGCGAAACCTTCCAGGGATAGGTTTCGCTCCGGGGAATCCTCGCCGGGGTTCCCCCTGTGTTCCGCCAGGAACACAGGGAATTGCGCTTTTTGCTGGTTGCCTATCTTTTTTTCGACAAGCTAGAGCAGGTATGCCCGCTGGAGCATACCTGCTTTTTGCAATGTCTTTTTCCGTGATAGAGCAACGAAATGCAGAGTCTTTTTGCAGGACAAGCCGGTCAAAGCGCTTTCCGTTCCTTCTTATTCCTCTGAGACGGCAGCTTCGACCACTGTAAGCCGTTCGGCGACGTACATGGTATGGGAAGCGTCGTCGTAGAGCAGCACGATTTCGGCTCCCGTTTCCGATTTGCTCATTGCGAATCCGATCAGCGCCTCGCTGCCGGCCGGCCTGTTTCGCTCCACCGTATCCCGATTGGCTTCTGTAATGCTATCGGCGGCCAGATATCCGTCCAGAATCGCGTCGAACCGCGCCGCGGTGCCGTTGGCCGCCGGCTCCCACTGCTCCAAAAGCTTGCGGATATCCTTGGGATAGACCAGCTTGGCAAAGAGATAACCAGAGCCGTCCACATCCGTATCCGTAGCTTCCTGCTTGGTAAAGCCTGCGGGCAGACCGCCGTTCCAGCGCTGGGAGATGCTCTGGCTCAGCGCGTCCTCACTGATTTTCGGCGCGGTCTGCTTATGCCAGAACGTAAAAACAGCCAGAAGCAGGATCAGTACGCCTAAGATTACCCAAAAGGCGTATTTTTTCAATTTTTCCACCATAAGTATCCGCCCTTCCTTCTATATTAGGATGACGCGGCCATACGCATAGTTCATAGGCGAGGGACCGTCCCGTGGGATATCATCGGCGGCCTGGGCCGCGGAGCGGCCGTTTATCTGCTGTCCTCACCCACCCGCATACCCTGTCAAAGCAAGCGAGCACCCGCAAGGCTTCGTTGGTTAGATAGCGGCGAAAGGCGGTGGAGCCGCGGTTTATCGGCCGCCATACACACTTACACGTTAAACCGGAAAAGCACCACGTCGCCGTCCTGCATGACGTATTCCTTGCCTTCGCTGCGGACCAGGCCCTTTTCCTTGGCGGCGGTCATGGAGCCGCAGGCCATCAGATCTTCATAGGCGATGACTTCGGCCCGTATAAAGCCCCGCTCAAAGTCGGAATGGATCTTACCCGCCGCCCCAGGCGCTTTGGTACCCTTGGTAATGGTCCAGGCTCGCACCTCGGGCTGTCCAGCCGTCAGGTAGGAGATGAGACCCAGCAGGGAGTAGCAGGTCTGAATCAGACGGTCCAAACCCGACCGGTCCAGGCCCAGTTCGGACAGGAACACGGTCTTTTCCTCCGGCTCCATACCGGCGATCTCAGCTTCCAATTCGGCGCAGATGGGAAGGGTCTCAGCTCCCTCCGCCGCTGCGATTTTTTGAACCGCCAGGTATCTGAGGTTTTCCCCCAGCCCGGAAGAAAAGTCGGCTTCGCTCATGTTGCAGGCGTAGATGACCGGTTTGGCTGAAAGCAGGGAAATTGTGGAGAGAACAGCCTCCTCAGCCTCGTCCCGCTCCACCGAACGGGCAGGCAGCCCCTTTTCCAGATGGGCGTACAGCCGCTTCAAAAAATCCACCTCGCCCTGCAGGGACTTGTCCCCTTTGAGGGCCTTTTGAGACTTGTCCAGCCGGCGCTGGACCGCGTCCATATCGGCGAAAATCAACTCCAGATTGATGGTTTCAATATCCCGGGCGGGATCGATGGAGCCCTCCACATGTACGATGTCGTCGTTTTCAAAGCAGCGCACCACATGCACCACCGCGTCCACCTCCCGAATATGGGAGAGAAACTTGTTGCCCAGTCCCTCGCCCTTGGAAGCGCCCTTGACCAGACCTGCGATATCCACAAATTCAATGACGGCCGGGGTGACCTTCACAGGGTTATACAGTCCGGCCAAAGCGTCCAGCCGCGCGTCGGGAACGGCGACCATGCCCACATTGGGTTCGATGGTGCAGAAGGGATAATTGGCCGACTGGGCGCCGGCGTTGGCTGCTGGAAATATCCGTGCCCATGGAGCTGCTGCCGGATAAGGTCTACGACGCCTTCAACACGGAGGGGGCTACCATGATGGCGGTGTTCTTCGATACC
>JAAVYX010000081.1 GCA_022791355.1 Clostridiales bacterium
AAAACCCCCAGGGCGAGGTCAAGTACATCGCCGCCGCCTTCCCCTCGGCCTGCGGCAAGACCAACCTGGCCATGCTCATTCCCCCGGAGGTCTTCCGGAAGAAGGGCTACAAGGTTTGGACGGTGGGCGACGATATCGCCTGGATGCGCATCGGGGAGGACGGCCGCCTCTGGGCCATCAATCCCGAGAACGGCTTCTTCGGCGTGGCTCCCGGCACCAACCAGAAGTCCAACCCCAACGCCCTGGCCTCGACCCGCAAGGGTACCATCTTCACCAACGTGGTTCTCAACCAGGACGACAATACCGTCTGGTGGGAGGGCCTGGACAAGAATCCGCCGGCCAACGCCAAGAACTGGAAGGGCGAGGACTGGAACGGTCAGACTTCCGATCAGAAGGGCGCCCATCCCAACAGCCGGTTTACCGCTCCCGCCAAGAACTGCCCCTGCATCAGCTCGGAGTTTGAGAGCCGGCAGGGCGTGCCGATTTCGGCCATCGTCTTCGGCGGCCGCCGGGCTAAGACCGCTCCTCTGGTCTATCAGTCCAAGAGCTGGGAGAACGGCGTTTTCGTAGGCTCTATCATGGCCTCTGAGACCACCGCCGCCGCCACCGGCGCCGTGGGCGTGGTCCGCCGCGATCCCATGGCCATGCTGCCCTTCTGCGGCTATCATATGGGCGATTACTTTGCCCACTGGCTGGAAATGGGCCAGAAGCTGGGCGACAAGGCCCCCAAGATCTTCAATGTAAACTGGTTCCGTCTGGACGACGAGGGCAACTTCATTTGGCCCGGCTTCGGCGACAACATGCGGGTGCTCAACTGGATCATCGACCGCTGCGAGGGCAAGGCCGACGCGGTGGAGACCCCCATCGGTTTCGTTCCCAAGGCCGAGGATATCGACCTGGAGGGCCTGGATTTCGATATCGAGACCTTAAAGTCCATCCTGGAGGTCGATAAGGACCTGTGGAGCAAGGAGGCCGAGGGCATCGAGGAGTTCTACGCCAAGTTTGGCGACCGGCTGCCCGCCGAGCTGCGCAATCAGCTGAACGCCTTAAAGGCCAATCTGGCAAAGTAAAGGCGCGCGAAAGAATCATCTTCCGCCAGGCTGGTCAAATATGCGAACGGATGGTTCCTGTTGACCGAGAACCCTGCGGAAATACACAAAGCTTTCAGGACGTCTTCTTTCTTCGCGAGGGGAAAGAAGGCGTCCTTTGTTATGGAGAAGGTCATTTGACACGGGAACCGGCCTGTATAACGCGAGGCTGACATGATCCGAATGTGTAAAGCCGCAATCATGGTGTACCGCGAAAAGAAATATATAAAAGGCGATCCCTTCGGAATAGTTGTGTAAAAAAGTTGCTTTTACATGCCCAAAAACGGAAAGTATAAAACCCACTATGACACTTTCAAAACGAAAGATGAAATAGTGGGTTTTGCTACGCAGTCTGTCATGAAAGATGATTGACAATCTGCATGTATATAGATTCGTTAAAATCTAAAATATATTTTTGTTGTTGGGGTACCGTCAGGTAATAGCAAGTAATACATGCAATTCCTTCTTTTTTAGCCTTATACAGACGATGATTCCCGTCAATCAGTTTTTCTTTTCCCTCGCACAGTTGAATCCATACAAGCGGCTTTGATATATCAGTTGTCATCGCATATTCGGCGTCACCGTGAAACGGATTTTCTTGAACCAGAGCATATACAGACCTTTTTTGCTTCGGAAACGCGGAAATATCATCCAGAATTTTTCCAACATCCCACAGAAGCGTCCCATATTCATTTCCCATCCCATATTTCTGTTCCATCATAATACCTCTGTGAAACTGAATAATGACATACTTCATTTATAAACAAGGGCGGACGGCGGCCGCCGCGCTGTTGTTTATTGCAGGTCCGAACCATTCTGACAGGTGTAGCGCCAGGCCACTGCGTCCCCGTCCTTCAGCTTGTACTTATCCATGGCCTTGCCGGGAAATACGCCGTTTACGCTGTACATCCAGCCGCTGGCCCCGCCGCACTGTTTTTCCTGTAAGAATTGGATTTCCTTTACATAGCGTCCCAATAAGCCGGAACTGATTTCCACATCCAATCCGCTGTGCAGGAGCAAATCGTAAACGGTGGCCCCTTCCTCCAGCAGAACCTGCGTGTCCGACAAAATCACCCCGTCGGCCGCTATCTCAACAGCGTCGGCCCAGCCGGCCTCCACCGCTGTGCGGCAGTCTACCGACAGGGTTACGGCGATTCGGGCGGGATCGGGGTCGTCCGGCTGGGAAACCGGCTGATCCGGAGGCTGGTCGGTTACGGGCTCGGGGACGGCGGGCGGGACGGACGGTTCCTCTCTACGGGAAGAGGATGAAGTCGCCGGAGAGGAAGCGGCCGGACTGACGGAGCTGTCCGCCTGGCTGGCGGGAAGGCTGGTATCTATACTGGTATCCGCATCCGCAGAGGAAGATTCCGCCGCAGAATCCGTGAGGACAGAAGCGCCGGCGGAGGACGTAACGGCCGTATCGGCCGGCTTTTTGCCGCAGCCGGCCAGCAGCCCGCTTATCAGAAGCAGACAGACAAGACACAGGACTTCCTTTTTCAATCCTATTCTCTCCTTTGTACGCGCCGTTGGTTTTTTCGGCGTTCCGGCGCGTCGTAGATTTAGTATCTCTTATATCCCGGCCGGTCAGCGATCGGCTCGCCATCCGGCGTCCCGATTCGATATCTGGCTGAATCCCGAACAGAACGCATAGTCGAGGGAGAATCCGCGGGTAAAGCTTTGTGTTGAATACAGCGCTAGGTTTGCGCGCCAAACGCGGGACTGTCTGTTGCATATAAACCGATTTGCGATTTTTGCAACGAATATCCCCGCCGTCCTATGTTTGCGATTTTGGGTCGCAAACCCCGGTACGGGACGCTCTGCATAGCAGAGCGCGCATCCGTTTGGTATAATAGGCCGCTTTACGGACAGCGCAGCACATGGTGCGGTATTAGCGTCCCAAGGCCATCGGTCTGCTATCATAACGGCTTTGCGGCTATTATAGCACATTTCGCCCGATTCGCCAAGTCTCGCCAAAAAAGCGGACGGAAACAGCCATTGGGCCTGTTTCCGTCCGCTATCCGTTTGATTTGGCTATTTATGGCTGCCCAGAAAGAAGAGGGCTACCGTACCCGGCCCTGAATGAGAGCCGATGACCGGACCGATATAATGAATCACAATCTCTTTGACCAGACTGCCCAGCCGTTCCTTGATTTGGTCGGCCAAATAGCCTGCGTCCGCCGTCGCGTCCCCGTGACTGATAAAGATGGTCTGGGGAGCCGACCGGTCGAAAGTTTCCTCCAGCTTGGCGGCCATAGCGTCCAGAGACTGCCTGCGGCCCCGCACCTTGGAGACGGGGATCAGCCGGCCCTCGTCGTCCACATGGAGCACCGGCTTGATACCCAAAAGGGTACCGAAAAGAGCCGCCGCCGAAGAAACCCGGCCGCCCCTTTTTAAATGGTTTAAATCGTCTACCGTAAACCAGTGACAGAGATGGTCCCGATTGTCCTCCAGCCATTTGGCCAGTTCCTCGATGGGCATGCCGCCGGCCCGTTTTTTAGCCGCATGGAAGGCCAGCAGGCCCTCGCCCATGGAGGCCGCCCGGGAATCCACCGCGATGATTGTCGCGTCGGGATATTTGGGCCG
>JAAVYX010000082.1 GCA_022791355.1 Clostridiales bacterium
GCAGGGGGCGTCCACCAGCACCCGGTCGAACCAGCCGGACAGCAGTGCGCAGAGGGCGTCGGGCCGCATGGAGGTCACCAGGGCATTGGCCGCCCCCATCCGTTCCAGGTTGGAGGAGAGGACCCGGGCCCGTGACTCCACAAACTCATTGGCAACCAGTACGCCCCTTCCCCCGAGGGCGGCGGCAATCTGACTGGATTTGCCCCCCGGCGCGGCGCAGAGGTCCAGCACCCTGTCGCCCGGCCGGGGAGACAGAGCCTCCACGGCCGACATGGCCGAGGGCTCCTGCATGTAAAAGCCGCCGGCCAGATGGAGGGGATGATTGCCCAGCCCCTGCGTGCCGGCGGGTATGTAATAGCCGGAGGGACAAAAGGGGACTGGGGCCAGCTCCACCTGCGCCGCCAGCAGGGCGGCCAGCCTGTCGGGAGAGATTTTAAGGGCGTTGGCCCGAAGTCCCCGGAAGGGAGACTGGTCCAATCCGGCGGCGTACGCCTCCCACTCGTCTGGAAAAAATTTCATAAACCGGCGTATATAGCCTTCTGGCAAATCCAAATCCGCCGCCTCCTTCCATGCATAAACCGCCCGCTTTTTTCTCATACTATCCTTAACACATCCCGTTGGGCCGCAGGACGGGTTTACCGCCCTGCGGGGCCGTGTAAGCGGCCGTGTGTTAGACTTCACAGGCAGCGCGCGCACCGATCTTGCCGTGGGGCCGCCGGTCCGACGGCTGCAAAGCCCGGTTGAGGGATTTGCAAGCGCCTTGATGAAAGAACGGAAAGCGGGGTGAAAAAAATGGCCAACAATCAGAACAACCAGAACAATCAGAACAACAACCAGGGCAGCAACCGGCAGCAGAACAACTGCCCGTCCAACAAGAAGCAGAACCAGTCCGAGAACCGGAACAACAACCAGTCCGAAAACCGGTCCAACCAGAACAACGGCCGCTAAGTCCTCTGCATTTTCTTTTTGATAACCGCCTGTCGCAGACCGTTTTCCAACGGTTTACGGCAGGCGGTTTTTATATAGGATACCATCCGCCCAGCGGAATGATACAATTTTACAGTAGAAATCCGCACAGGCCGCTCATGCCGGCTGGCCGCAGACAACCGGGCTTGGCTCGACTTCCGGCCGGCCGCTTTCAGAACCTTCTGAGCGTCCGCAGGACAGGGCGCAAAAGGCGGTTCCTGACGCTCGTCAAATCCGAGAGAGACGACGGCTTTTTTGGGAAGGCTAAAGGCGGGCGGCGGCCGTCCCTCCCCTTCCCGCGTCTATATACCGCTGAATCGGCTGCTCCAGGAACCTCTTATGGCCCGCTCCCAGTCAGTTCGTTCCCCAATCGTTCCCTATCGGTTCCTTGGCAGTTTCCTGTCGTCTTCTATTTAAACCGCCTCCAGCGTATGGTTCACTGACAGTGATCGGTCTTTTTTCGTTTTATTCGCCGGGCTTTGCTAGGGCGTGTCTGAAAGCCGGATTTTTGTTCAGAAACAGGCGATTGCAAGGACAAAACCGCAAGTAAGGCTTTCGCCTTTCCCGGTTTTCGGACGCTGCCAGCGCCTGTTCATGGGCAAAAAGACATTTTTTGGGCCTGTTCATGGGCAAAAAATTTTCGGCGCTTTTAGATACGCCCTAGTTATGCGTCCGGACGCTTGAAGCCCTCGCCGACAACTTCCCCTGCCTCTGTGACCACGATAAAGGCCGACCGGTCGGCGGCGATGGAGGCCCGCCGGACGGCGGCAACCTCGTTCTGCCGCACAGCGCAGAGCAGCATGGTCCGCTGGGCCTTGGTATAGGCCCCCTCGGCCCGGATGGCGGTGACCCCCCGGCGAGCTTGCTGAAAGATACCGTCGGCCACCTCTCCCGGTTTCTCGGTTACAATAAAAATCAGCTTACCCTTATCCGCGCCGTAGAGCAGACTGTCGATGATCCGGGAGGAGGCGAAAATGGCCACGGCTGAATAAAGGGCGGTTTCGATATCCCAATAGACCAAGGCGGCCGTAAGCAGGATGATGGTATCCACGATGAGAATAACCCGTCCCATAGACAGATGAGGCCACTTGCCGTTGACCAGCTTGGCGGCGATATCGGTGCCGCCGGTAGTCGCCCCCCGCAGCAGCACCAGCGCAAGCCCCGCTCCCATAAAGACGCCGCCGAAGAGAGCGGCCAAAATCCGGTTGCCGGTATAGGCGGGAAGCAGACTTCCAAACACATCCAGCGTCACCGACATGAGGACCGTACAGACCGCCGTGCGGCCGATAAATCGCCAACCCAGCTTGATATAACCTATGATAAATAGGGGAATATTCAGTACCAGCACGGTCAGGCCGATGGGAATGGGAGCCAAGGAGTGAATGATTAAGGCGATACCGGTGACCCCGCCGGAAGAAATCTGATTGGGATTGATGAAGATGACCACGCCTGCGGCATACAATGCGCTGCCGCAGATAAAGGCCAAGACGTCCAGAAAAATATGCCAGATCCTATGCTGGGTGAAGTTTGCTGCCTTCCCCATACCGAATGCCTTCCTTTCGGGTAAGGCGTGACCATTCTCCATGTGGATTCGTTCCGAATTCGTTCCGGTTCCCTGCCAGTTCCCTATTAGTTCCCTGCCAGTTCTCCTCTAGTTCCCCTTGGAGAGCTGCCGCCTTTCCTTTTCCATATCCGAGGCGTCCCAAATTTTATCAAAAAGCTCCTGTATCCGCTGGGTCCGGCCGGCCAGATACAAAAAACCGAAGAGGGCTTCCAGGCCGGTGGCGGCGTGGTACTCCTGCACCGTGGCGTTTTTGGGTACGTTGCCGGCGTGGGCGTTGCGCCCTCGTTTATAAACCGCCGTTTCCTCATCGCTGAGGCGGGGGAGAAGCAGCTCCACGGCTTTTGCCTGGGCCTCGGCCCGCACCAGCCCCACCGATACTGGATGCAGCCGACCGGCGGCCAGGTCCAGCCCGGCCAGCCGTTCCCGGACCAGAAGGCCGAAAACCGCGTCCCCTACAAAGGCCAAGGTCAAAGGATTTAAGAGCTTGGGATTGCCCGTATTTTCTCTATCAAGCATAGTCTACCCCTTTTGCCGCTATGTACGCGTCGGTTTTACATGTGCGCGCCGAATTTTGCAGGCGCGACACGGCTTGACCGTCTGATGCGCCGTCGTCCGATATGGTCCAAGCCGGGAGCTTGGGCCATGCAGTTTGTCAAACAAGCCGTTTGGCAATAAATCAGGACGCCCTACGGATGTCCATAAAAGTTTTCGCCCGCCTTTTAAAAAAGGCGGTGGGGTCGAGGGGCAAAGCCCCCGTCGCGTCTCGCAGGACGCGAAATCCTTAGGTTTCTCTGCGGCCCATCTATATGAACGTCCAAAGGGCGGTCTGGCGTATGGCGACCGCGGCGCTAAAGCGCCTCTACATTGCTTCCCGCAAGGGACGCCTTGTAGAGGTCTGGCCA
>JAAVYX010000083.1 GCA_022791355.1 Clostridiales bacterium
GCTTAAAACCTCCTTGCTCTTTCGTGATGCGGCTGCCAAACCATCTCGATTGTAGCACGGAGGTTTTATTTGCCAAGGCCTGTTTTATTTACCCCTGGTTCAACCAGGGGTTTTCTTTAGCCTATAGGCAACAAAAAGAGTAACTCCATCCTGCAAGGATGGAGTTCCTCTTTTTTAAACCTCAAAAGAAAAATATTCCAATTAAGGAAAAATATTCTTGACAATTCAAATATGCGGCAGTATACTCTATTCTAGAAATAGTAATTATTCCTATTATTAAAAAGGAGGGGCGACGGTGAAAAAATACTCCCGGCAGAGAGAATGTATTATGAAAGTTCTGCGGGACGTAACCTGTCATCCGTCGGCCTCTTGGGTGTATGAGCAGGTGAGACGGGAGATTCCTCATATCAGTCTGGGCACGGTTTACCGGAACTTGTCCGAGCTGCGGGCCGCAGGGGAAATTATCAGCTTTACCCCCGGCGACGGAACCGAGCGGTTCGACGCGGACACCTCCGCCCACTGTCATTTTTTCTGTGAAAGCTGCCGTGCGGTGCTGGACATCCCTCTGTCCGGCCTGGAGGATTTGGATAAAAAGGCCGAACGAGAGTCGGGCTGCCGGGTCCAGCGGCGTCAGCTTATGTTTTACGGGCTTTGCCCCGCCTGCAAAAAGACAGGTGGCAGCTGAGTCCCTATGCGCGGAAGGCCGTTTCCGGAATGAGAGGTCGTTTCTCTAAATCTAGCCATATAGTCGTCTTGTGTGAAGCGACGCCATCCGTCGGACACGCAAGGAATACATAGGCGCAGCCTTATTTCTGTTTTTCCATGAAACCTAAAATACATCATATCTAAAATTCAGGAGGAATGTATCATGAAAAAGTTTGTATGTTCTGTCTGCGGTTATGTCCATACCGGCGATCAGGCTCCCGAGGCCTGCCCGGTCTGCGGCGCTCCCGCCGCCAAGTTTGTCGAGCAGGCGGCCGAGGCTTCCTACGCTGACGAGCATAAGATCGGCGTGGCCAAGGGCCTGGACGAGAAGGTTGTGGAAGACCTGCGGGCCAATTTCGCAGGCGAGTGCTCCGAGGTGGGCATGTATCTGGCTATGTCCCGTCAGGCCGATCGGGAAGGATATCCCGAAATCGCCGAGGCCTACAAGCGTTACGCTCTTGAGGAGGCCGAGCACGCCGCCAAGTTTGCCGAGCTGCTGGGCGAGGTTCTCACCGATTCCACCAAGAAGAATCTCCAGATGCGGGCCGAGGCTGAGGCCGGCGCCTGCATGGGCAAAAAGCAGCTGGCCACCCGCGCCAAGGAGCTGGGTTACGACGCGATTCACGACACCGTTCATGAGATGTGCAAGGACGAGGCCCGTCACGGCTGCGGCTTTGCCGGTCTGCTCAAGCGCTACTTTGGCGAATAAGGGTATTTCCTTTCTTCTTTTGCTGTCCTCATCTCTCTACCCTTCTATTGGAAAAGGCCCCGTGGTTTTCCACGGGGCCTTTTCGTCGTTAGCCGTTACTTGTTGGCGTCCGCATAGGCGGTGGGAGACATGCCGTATTTCCGCTTGAACATCTTGGAAAAGTTGAAGATATCCGTATATCCCACGCTGAGAGCTGCGGCGCTGACCGTATAGTCATGGCTGAGCATGAGCTCGGCCGCCTTTTGCAGCCGCAGGTCCATGAGGTACTGCTGGGGAGATTTGCCGATATGCTTTTTAAAGGCGGTGCTGAAATAGCAGCGGTTGATGTTCAGCTGATCGGCGATCTGTTCCACCGTAATCTGGGCGATATAATTGGTGTCGATATAATTCTTGGCCTGTAGCATATGCTCGGCCGTCTTGCTCTTGGGAACGGGCTGGGTGCGGCCCAGTATGGCCAGCAGCTCGTAAATTTTACTGCAAAGGTAATATTCGGTGTCCATCGGTCCCTTATCACAGTCCTTCATGGCCCGGAAGAGAGACTCGGCCTGGGGCAGGTCCAGCACGTATTCCTCCAGCGCCCCGGGCGGCTCTAAATCGGCCTGAAAGCCGATCCAACTGTAATGCCAGGGGTCCTGCCCGTCGGCATCATAGTGTACGATATCATGGGGATGGATGATAAACATCTGCCCCTTTTCCACCGAATAGGTCCTGCCGCCAGCCTGATAACGCCCTTTGCCCGAGAACACGTAGTGCAGCAGATAGTATTCCCGGGCCATGGGCCCCACATGATAACCGGGCCGGCAGTCCTCCTCGCCGCACTCCATGGGATTGATATCCCGCAGGCTTCGATTGGTCAGCAGTAAATAGCGCAGCATCCTTGCATCCTCCTCAAAAACAGAACATGATAACAAATATTGGAACAGGGATTGGCCGGGCGCGTCTCTGGACAGTTTCGAACGTTTTCATATGGCAATATAACAAATATACATAGGAACAGAACATTATGCCATTGTTTTTGTTCACTATAGCGTATATACTGAATAGAGTGGTGAACACACTATGAATTTTGCTATAGGAGGGCATAACATGAGTTGGCTTAAACGCACGGCTTCGGCCGTCCTCACCGCGGTCCTGACCGCGACCATGGCCGCCCCGCTGGTCGGTACGGTCACGGCGGCGACGGGGGACCCTTGGAAGGAAGACGCGGTCTGGCCGTCCCTTACCGCCAAATCCAAGCTTACGCCGGGTACGACCTACTTCACCGGCAAGGAGTGGACGGGCGACCGGAACAGTAAGGACATAAACGGGCAGACGGTCAATCAGTCGGACGTGTATGAGGTCAACCGGGAGCCCCTGCGGTCGGCCGACGCCATCCCCTACGACAGTGTGGAGGCGGCCCGGCAGGGCGCGGTGAACTACGCGCCCGAGCTGTCGGGCTACTATCAGCTGCTCACCGGGGAAGGAGAGACCCAGAAATGGGACCTGACCGTTTTCCAGAGCCCGGCGGCCGCCGACGCCGACGGGATATCCAAGGAATTTTTCAAGGTGGACTACGACACCTCCGCCAATCCCTATCACGGTAAGGATCAGGTGACCACCGTGGAGGATGCCGACTATGCCTGCGGCTGGAAATCGGTGACCCTGCCCGCCTCCTGGCAGACCCAGGGCTTCGATTTCCCCAATTACACCAACGTTTCCTACCCCTGGCCGGGTCATTACGGCAACGCGGGTCTGGACTGTCCGGTGGCCCCCAAGGTTTTGAATCCGGTGGGCTTCTATCGCCGCAGCTTCGACGTGGATCCCGACTGGCTGCAAAACGGCAAGAAGGTCTACATATCCTTCCAGGGCGTGGAATCCTGTATGTACCTGTATGTAAACGGGCAGGAGGTGGGCTACACCGAGGATTCCTTCGACGCCCACGACTTTGATATCACCCCCTATCTGAACCGGAACGGCAAGGACAACGTCCTGGCCGTCAAGGTCATCCGCTGGTGCGACGGCAGCTATATGGAGGATCAGGACTTCCTGCGGCTGGCCGGTATCTTCCGAGACGTCTATCTCTACGCCGCCCCCGCCGTCCGCATCCGGGACTATAAGCTGGAGACCGATTTAGACGACGCCTATGAAAACGCCCAACTGTCCTTAAAACTGGAGCTGTCCAACGAGAGCGACAAGGATGCCGCGGGCTACGGCGTGGACGTTAAGCTCTTCGACGCGGAAGGTAAGGACCTCCTAGCCGCCGAGCCCCTGCGGGGTGACATGCCCAAGACGGCCTCCATGCAGACCGGGGCCCTGTCCCTCTCCCGCCGTATCGAGGCCCCCCGCCTCTGGTCGGACGAGGATCCCTATCTCTACACCCTTGTCATTTCCCTCTACGAAAAGGCCAGCGGCAAATACTTCCACAGTTTGAGCCAGCAGTTGGGCTTCCGGGAGATCGAGTTTACCAAGACCCAGGTGGACGGCAACCTGGATAAAATCACCGAGCATTACGACACCGTGACCATCAACGGCCAGCCCTTAAAGCTCTGGGGCACCAACCGGCACGACAACGACCCTGAAACCGGCCGGTATATCTCCCATGAACTGTATGAGAAGGATATCCAGCTCATGAAGCAGTTCAACATCAACGCCATCCGCACCTCCCACTATCCCAACGACCGGTATCTCTACTACCTCTGCGACAAGTACGGCCTGTACGTCCTGGCCGAGGCCAACAACGAGTCCCACGCTCTGGGCTGGGACGACGATACCAGTCTGGGCCAATATCTGAACGACTCGATCCGGGACCGAATCGCCGCCAACGTGCACGCCCAGAAGAATCGGACCTCGGTGGTCATGTGGTCTATGGGCAATGAGACGGCGGGCAATGGGTCCTATAAAGTCTATCGTCACGCCCTACAGGAGGTCATTCGGCCTATTGACAGTACCCGCCCGGTCCAGATGGAGCGTATGGGCTGGGACGGCGGCGTGGATATCGCCAGCACCATGTACTCCTCGGCCGCCGAGGTGGACGGCTGGGGCAAAAACGCCGACCAGATGCCCTATCTGCTTAGCGAGTACGCCCACGCCATGGGCAATTCGGTGGGCAATCTGGACGAGTATACCGCCGCATTCCGCGCCAATTCCAACATCATGGGCGGCTTTATTTGGGACTGGGTGGACCAGTCCATCGCCACCCCCATTCCGGCCGAGGTCAGTCTGTCGGCCGACCAGTCTCAAAACAAGCTGACCGGCACCCTGGAGGGCCGGCTGACCGACGCCGCCGGCGCCCCCGGCGGAAAGGCGTTACAGGGCGTGTCGGTGCTCTCCCAAGGCCTCAACGCCGGCGTCAACGACAAGCTCAACGCCGTTCTTTCGGGCAGTAAGCCTTTCACCCTGGAGCTCTACGTCCAGCAGACCCAGTCCAAGGGCTTTAACACCCTGCTGGCCAAGGGCGACCACCAGGTGGCCGTGCGCACCATGTCGGACGGCGGTCAAATCAATCTGGCCTTTTACGTCTATGACGGCAGCGGCTGGATTCAGAACGACTTCCGGCTGCCCGGCGACTGGCTGCAAAGCTGGCATCTTGTCACCGCCGTTTTTGATGGCCGCAATATGGAGGTCTACTGCGACGGCGAGGCGTTGACCTGTACCACCAGTCCTAAAAAGACGGTGGAAGGTTCCATCGCGGCGAGCAGTCACGAGCTGGCCATCGGCCGGGACGTGGAGCACACCGACCGGGACGGCGCCAATCAATTCGCCTATGTCCGGATCTACTCCAAAGCCTTGAGCCAGCGCGAAATCCAGGCCCAACTGGCCGGTGACCAGAAAGCGGGAGAATACGCCATCGCCGCCGACAGCGCCGACGTGCTGCTCTGGATGGATTACGCCAAGGCGCAAACGACCGTTTTGGACGACAGCGTTTGGGACTACTATAAGGAGATCGGCCGGGAGGATATGGCCGGACGGTTCTACGGCTACGGCGGCAGTTGGAACGAGCAGCAGCATGACGGCAACTTCTGCGCCAACGGCCTGGTCTCTCCCGACCGCACCGTCCAGCCCGAGCTCTACGAGGTCAAGCACTGCTACCAGCCGGTACTCGTGTCGGCCGACGAGGCCGCCATGCTCCGCCGGGAGATCCAAATTGAAAATGGATCCAACTTTACGAATCTGAACCAGTACGCCGTCTCCTGGGAGCTGGTGGAGGACGGTAAGGTTATCGACAACGGCGAACTAGAGGGGCTGGATATCGCCC
>JAAVYX010000084.1 GCA_022791355.1 Clostridiales bacterium
ACTTTTCTTCGCGTGAAGAAAAGTTAGTCGCGCTATTAGAGCAGGTTTTGGAGAAAGAGAAAAAGTATGCCTGGCGCGAAACCTCCCACTTGGTTATAAAAGAGAAAGAGAAACTCTGCCGCGAAACCTCCCGCTTGGTTATAAAAGCGATAAAACAATAGGCCGCGAAACCTCCCTGCAATCCAAAAAGCAAAAACCATCAAATAAAAATAAATTTTATAAAACAACCCTATCCAGCCGATAAGGCGGCGATACCGTCGCAGACGGCCTTGAACACCGGCCCGCAGGTCGAGCCTCCGGCCGCGCCGTCTTCGGCCAACACCACGATCACATATTGGGGCTGCTCTGCCGGGTAAAACCCCGCGAACCAGGCCTGGTTAACCTTCCTTCCGTCCTTGATCCAGCCGGTTTCGGCGGTAGCCGTTTTGCCTCCCGCCCCGCCTGTTTCCGGCGCCCCCGACGTTCCCGTGCCCGACTGCACCACACGCGCCAAGCCTTCCCGCAGGATGGCCGCCGTCTCCCGGCTCATGACCTTGGTGGGAACGGCCTCCTCTCCCCGCTCCAGCACGCCCCCCGTCACCTTGCCCTCCACCAGACTGGGGGCGTGGTAGGACCCGTCCCCCGCCACCGCCTCATACAGGGAGCAGATGGCCAGGGGCGAGAGCAGCAGGTCCCCCTGTCCGATGGACAGGTTGGCCAGGGCCGCCGGCTGACGTTCCAGAATGTCCAGATTGGGCAGGGTTCCCGCGTCCGACACCATGCCCTCGGCCAGATAACGGGACTGGCCGAAGCCCAGGGATTTGGCCATATTCATGATCCGGCCTGCCCCGGTTTGGGCGGCAAGATTGTAAAAATAGGGATTACAGGATTTTTCCAGACCGGTCAGCAGGTTCATGGGGCCGTGTCCCTCTTGGTGGTTACAGTGGAAGGTCCGCCCGCCGACGACCATGCTGCCGGTGCAAGTGTATCCCAAATCCTTGGAGATGCCCTTTTCCAACGCCGCGGCGGCCACGCAGGGCTTGAAGATGGAGCCCACATTATAGGCTGTCAGGGCCCGGTTGATAAAGGGCGCGCCCTCGGCGGCCAGACTGTCGGCCAGGCGCAGGGGAGAAAAGGCGGGCCGGCTGCTCATGGCTCGGATCTTGCCCGTCCCCACCTCCAGGACCACCGCCGCCCCGGCGTCCAGCTGGGCTATGCTTTTCTCAACGACCGCCTGGATACGGCTGTCAATGGTTAGAGCCAGCCCGTCGGTCAGACTGCCGGCCGACCCCTCGATCTCCGGCTCCACCCCCGGCAGGACGCGGCCGGCCGCGTCGATGGTGTAGACGGCCGACAGCGGGGTCTCGCTGTAGAACAGCTCGTCGTAGGCCTTTTCGACGCCCGAAGCGCCATGACCGTCGTTGTCCAGATACCCCAGCAGATGGACGGCCTGGGTCTCCTCGTCGTACCGGTTGAAGACGCTGAACATCGTTATGCCCTGGGCGTAAACCGGCTGGTCCAGCTCTACGACTGTAGGCCGTTTCTGTTCCAGCCGGTCCAGGGCGGCCTCCAGCCGGTCGGCGGGCAGGGCCTGGCGCAGGGCGACGACGGCCTCCGGGACCGGGGCCGCCGCCGCCATATAGCGGGTGGTACGGTTGGTCAGCGGGGTGAGGTTGGCGTCGAAAATCGTACCCCTGGGGCGGGTGATCTCCACCCGGACGCTGCTCTGCGCCCGGGCGGCGGCCGCGTTGTCCCCGCCGCCCAGGGTGAGCAGGCGGGCCGAAGAAACGAAGAGCAGGGCGGCGATAAGAAAGAAGCAGGCCGCCGTCCGTTTTTGCAGCCGCGCCCGGAAGGCTCGGCTTTCCTTGTCCGACTCGTTTGTCTCCCGGGCTGATTTGCTTCCCGGCCAGAACCGCCAGAGGCTTTTTTTGCCTTGCGGCGGGGCTTTCTCTTTGCCAAACATAGAATCGTCTCCTTTTATACGCTTTGCGTAGATTTTTCTTTTTGTTTTTTTATTTCTTAGGCGGGAGGGGGCTTCAGATTTTCTTTTTCTTTGATTAGATGAGAGGGAGGTTTCGCGCCAGATTTTCCTTTTTTTGATTTAGTTGAGTGGGAGGTTTCGCGCCAGATATCCTTATCGGAATACACCAATACCGTATCGCGAGGCGCGACCCCATCTTTTGTGACGCGACAAAAGATGGGGGAGAAAAACGCGCACGGGGGTTGGCCACCCCCGTGACCCCCGCTGGCAACGTGCATTGCGAGGAATGCAGCAGGTACTGCCTCTCAGGAAGCTGGGAAGCCCAAAAATCGTTCCTATTTTTGGCCAGGAACTTAGCAGCCTCTCAGCAACCCGGCGGGATGTAACAGGAACCTGGTCTGTGAGCACACTCCCGCCGACACTGTTCTGAGCTTTAGCTTTTTACGTTTCACTTATCCGCCGGTAGCAAGCGGAACACGTTAGCTTTTTGGGCAAGTAAGTGGGAGGCAGGGAAGTAAAGAACAGCAGAGGGTAGTAAGCAAAGTTTTAACAGACCCGGTTCATAGCTACGAGAGTAGATGGCAGAAGAGGCCGACTAGGAATGGGGAGAACCTGTTTTGTAGCAACTAACGGGAAGCGATAAGTTAGCAGCCATTACTTGAGGGGAAGCGGGTAGAGTTAAGGACAGGGTTGCAGGGAGGTACCCCGTAGGGCGGGAGTCCAGAGGGCGGAGCCCTCTGTGTCGTCTGGGAAGGGAGTCTCACGGAAATCCTACGGATTTCCTCTAAAACCTGTCGAAAAGGTTTCCCTTTGGCGCATCTTTTACTTACTTTGTCTTGCAAAGTAAAATTTTTGTGAGGCCCTCGATGGGCCGAACGAAAATCTATACTTTTCTTTGCGCAAAGAAAAGTATGTCGCGCTATTAGACCAAGTTTTGGAGGAATAAGAAAAGCACATCTGGCGCGAAACCTCTATCTAAACTAATATAAGATAAAGAAAAAAATTTGCCGCCAAACCTCTCTCAGCAAAAAATACAAACCAACCATCCGGCCGAAAGCCTAAAAAGCCGGCGGAACCATCGCAAGGCCGGTCTGTTCATCCAGGCCAAAAATAATATTCATATTCTGCACCGCCTGCCCGGCCGCGCCCTTGACCATATTGTCGATGGTGGAAACCACGATCAGATTTCCGGTCCGGGGATCTACGTGGAGGGATATATCGCAAAGGTTGGTGTAACGCACGTTTTTCAGATTGGCCGTCTTGCCCGCCGGCAGGATGCGCACAAAGGGGCTTTCATAGTAAAAGGTCTCGTAGGCCTCCCGCACCTTCTCCTCGTTTACCCCCAGCTTGAGCCGGGCGTACATGGTGGAAACGATGCCCCGGTTGACCGGGAGCAGATGAGGCGTAAAGGTGACCCGCAGCCGTTTGCCGGCCGCCTTCATCAGGGTCTGCTCGATCTCGGGAGTATGTCGGTGGGCGGCGATTTTATAGGGGGAGAAGGCCTCGTTGCAGTCGGGGAAATGGGTGGTCTGGCTAAGACCCCGGCCCGCGCCGGTGGTTCCTGACTTGGAATCGATGATGATGCCGTCGCTCTCCACCAGTCCCCTTTTCAGAGCGGGATAGAGTCCCAGGGCCGCCGAAGTGGGATAGCAGCCGGGGTTGGCGATGAGCTTTTTCCCCTTGATCTGCTCCCGGAAAAGCTCGGGCAGACCATAAACCGCCTGCTCGTGCAGGGCGGGATGGGCGTACTCCTTGCCGTACCACCGGCGGTAGTCCTCCTCGTTTTCCAGACGGAAGTCGGCCCCCAGGTCGATAAAGGCCTTGCCCCGGCCGATACAGTCGGCCGCCAGAGGCTCGCTCAGCCCGTGGGGCAGGGCGGCGAACACCACGTCGCTTTTGTCGACGACGGCCTGACTGCTCTCGCAGACAAGGTCGCACAGCTTATAATAGGCGGGGTAAACCTCCGAAACAGGCTGGCCCTCGAAGCTCTGGGAGCCCAGGGCCGTCACCTCGGCCTCCGGGTGCCCCAGCAGAATACGGACCAGCTCGGCCCCCGCGTATCCGGTGGCGCCGATGATACCGGCTTTGATCATTTGGATTTCCTCCTCGCTTTTTTCTCCCTGGCCTCCACGGGGACGTTATAGGCCGCCGCCCGGTCCAGCAGAAAGGCCCGAAAAGCCTCCCGCTGCCCGGCCGGCACAACCGACCAGGGCAGATGCTCGCCCCGGTATTCAAATATGAGCAAAAAGAACATGCCGGGGGTGAGAACCAGCCGGTCATAAGCCTCATAGGCGTGTGTCAGACGGCCCGACGGCCCCTCGATTTCCACCCGGTCCTCGTAAAACGTATAGGTTTTCGTTTGATCCACGTCGTCCGCCCGGTCGCGCATATAGGTCCGGACGCATTCGGGCCAATAAAGAGCTAGAAAAATGTCCGCCGTTTCGAGTACGATTAGCAGCAGCAGGGCAAGGATAGCGCCGGTCCCTTTGGACCATATTTCCTGACCCTTAGAGACCGCTATCAGAACGATAATCACAATCATAAGGAAGGTACGCGCCACTTGTGTAATCTGCTCCCCCCGGTTTTCGGTCCATCGCCTGCGGTTGTTCAGCACGTCGGCCGCGGACCGGATATCCCGCTTGGAGGGCTTGTAGGAAAAGCTGTAACGGCAAGCGTCGGACGTATGGGTTTCACACATGATTTGTCTCCTCCTTATTTCCGCCCAGCCCGCTGTATCAGGATGGGCCTTTGCCGGGCCAGTTTCTACAGAAAGTCCAAAATAACCGTTAGGGATGTGGTCAGGGGTATAGGTGAAAAAAGGCGAAAAACGGCCAAGCGTTCCGCCTGTTTTCCTCCATCACAGCGTCTCCAGCAAATCCTTGACCCGCTGGGCCTCCCGCCGCACGCATACGGGGGCCGGGCCGCCGGTCACCGTCCGGTCGCCCACGCATTTTTCCAGGGAAATAAAGGCGTAGACCCCCTCGTCAAAGAGGGCGCAGACCTTTCGGTATTCCTCCAGCGGCAGACTTTCCAGGGTCTCGTTGATTTCGATGCAGCGGGCCACAAGCTGGCCCACCGCCTTATACGCGTCCCGGAAGGGCAGGCCCTTGCCCACCAGGAAATCGGCGCAGTCGGTGGCGTTGATGAAGCCGCCGGCCGCCGCCTTTCGCATATTCTCGGTCTTTACGGTCATGGTATCCAGCATGGGGGTAAAGGCGGTCAGGCACATGGCTACGGTATCCAGCGCGTCGAAAACCGCCTCCTTGTCCTCCTGCATGTCCTTGTTGTAGGCCAAAGGCAGTCCCTTCAGGGCGGTGAGCAGGGTTGTCAGATCGCCGAAGACCCGGCCGGATTTGCCCCGCACCAGCTCGGCGATATCAGGATTCTTCTTCTGGGGCATGATACTGGAACCGGTGGAGAAAGCGTCGTCCAGCTCGATAAACCGGAACTCGAAGGAGCACCAGAGGATGATCTCCTCGGCGAACCGGGAGAGATGCACCATGACGATGGACAGATTGGCCGCCAGCTCCATACAGAAATCCCGGTCGGACACCCCGTCCAGACTGTTGTGGGTGATTCCCTCCATTTCCAGTTCCCTGGCTACCATCTCCCGGTCCAAGGGATAGGTGGTGCCGGCCAGCGCCCCCGAGCCCAGGGGGGAAACGTTCATGCGGCGGCGGCAGCCGGCCAGCCGGTCCAGATCCCGCAGAAACATTTCGGCGTAGGCCAGCAGATGATGGCCGAAGGTGATGGGCTGGGCCCGCTGCAAATGGGTGTAGCCCGGCATGACCGCGTCGGCGTACTGTTCGGCCTTGCCGGCCAGTACGCCAATCAGCTCTTTGATTTGCTCCCGCAGCCGGTCGGTTTGACCCCGCAGGTAAAGCCGGTCGTCCAGGGCGACCTGGTCGTTGCGGCTGCGGGCGGTGTGC
>JAAVYX010000085.1 GCA_022791355.1 Clostridiales bacterium
ACTGACGGACCGTTCTGTCGAGCGGCTACTGACAGGCCGCTCTGTCGAGCGGCTACTGACGGACCTTGCCGGCCCTTTTTGTGATTGACCGCTGGATTTTCGGCGTTGTAGGTGGGAGGAGTCCACCCAGGCAGGCCGCCTTGCCTTCACAGCCGCTCATTAGAGCGGCTACATCCGTCTTGTTTGCATGGGGTTCCCCATAAAACCCTATTTAAACCTTGGAGATAGATGGTATCGTTAGCCTTTCGACCAGAGATACCGCCGCTTTATGGGAATGATATAGTAGGAGGCGCGCGAAATGCTGATTATTGACCGACTCGAAGGAGACATTGCCGTTTGCGAGGACGAGGAACGCCGGATGGTGGAAATTCCCCGCCGTCTGCTGCCCGCGGACGCTGAGCCGGGCAGCGTGCTGACGCCCGACGGGGAGGGCTACCGGCTGGACGCGGCGGCCGAGGCTCAACGACGCGAACGGATACGCCGGCTACAGGATAGTCTTTGGGAGGAGTAAGGGCCGGCACGTTTCCTTGTAAAGCGTCAGAGCCTTGCCGCGCCGTCCGTCTCCAAGCGCGTATACCCTTTTGCGGGGAAATGCGCACAGCCGGCGCTATTTTTGTCGTTCGCTGATCGACGGGCCGTCCTAGAAAGCGTCTACGAACACCGAAACGATGTATAGATTTTCGCTTAGCCCATCTAAGCGAACAGCCTTTGGCTGTTCTGGCGACCACGGCGCTAAAGCGCCTCTGCCTGAAGGTCTCGGCGCTAAAGCGCCTCTAGGAGCGTCCCTTGCGGGAAGCAAGGAATGGACAACGGCCATTCTCTTAGATAGGCCGAGCCAAAACCCGCGTCGTTTTTTGATTTGAAGACGCGCTCTAGCATTTGTATGAAAATCGGAGATAAGCTGGATTTTGGTACAGATCGTATTGGCTTTTTGGAAAAACCGGAAGTCGAACCGGCGGCGCACGAAGATTTTTGACCTAGAAAATAACGCTAGAGTGGGTTATATAGGTCAAGCGGGCGTATAGATTTTTGGTTTTCACACACTCTCTGGATGGATAAAAAGACCTTTTTTCGGCTTTGAAAACAGACGTTAAAAGACGGATGCCTAGCAGTCCGCTCTGCCCGGCGGCTACCTTCTCTTGGCCCGTATGTTTTTTA
This sequence comes from Clostridiales bacterium, assembly GCA_022791355.1. Classification (GTDB taxonomy): domain Bacteria; phylum Bacillota; class Clostridia; order Oscillospirales; family Acutalibacteraceae; genus Howiella. Next base: position 1,159 of record JAAVYX010000085.1, read on the forward strand.
CCATTAAAGCTTAGAAGGGTTCTATAGCGAACCAAGCCGGGAGCCGGAAAGGAGACAGGCGGATCTTTGCCGCCCAAACCCGAAGGCCGCCGGCGCCCATTTGAACCGCCATCTTAGGCTGGGACGGCCGGCCCCGCCGGGACCGGCGGAAAGCAATGAGAAGGAGGCAGGGACATTGAGCGGCGGGCGGTATATACAAGAGGTGATTTTGAATAAGCCGGTTTCTAAGGATTCCTATTTATACGACCTGCCGGCCGTGCGTTTCCTGCGCGAGACCGGTCCGCTGGCCATCGAGCGGAACGTGACCTTTTTTGTGGGGGAAAACGGCTCGGGTAAATCTACCCTCTTGGAGGCTGTCGCCGTCGCCTTCGGCTTCAATCCCGAGGGGGGCTCCAGAAATTTCAGCTTTTCCACCGCCCCCTCCCATTCCGGGCTTTACGCCCATCTTACCCTGGCCAAGTCGGGCTACCCGCGGGACGGCTTTTTTCTGCGGGCCGAGAGCTTTTACAACGCGGCCAGCTATATCGATCAAATCGACCGGGAGCCCGCCTTTGAGCCGCCGGTCATCCAGAGCTACGGCGGCGTTTCCCTGCATGCGCAGTCCCACGGGGAGAGCTTTATGGCCTTGGTGCAAAATCGTTTCAGAGGAGAGGGACTGTATATTCTGGACGAGCCGGAGGCCGCCCTGTCCCCCACCCGGCAGCTGACCCTCTTAATCGAGATAGACGCTCTGGTAAAAAACAACTCTCAGTTTATCATCGCTACCCATTCGCCGATTCTCATGGCCTTTCCGAACGCCGCCATATATGAATTTTCCGAAAAGGGACTGCGGGCGACTTCCTATGAGCGGACCGAGCACTATCAGATAACCAAGCGTTTTCTAGAAAACCCCCAAGGCATACTGCGTCGACTGCTGGAGGACTGAAGGCTGGGCGGCCGGATACGGCCGAACGCAGGGAGGATACGGTTGAACCGCGCACGGGTCTCCTTGTTTTCACGCTCTAAAGACCGTCCGCCGTCTTGCGCCGAACCGCTTTTTTATGGATTTTCAAAGCGCGTCATGATCAGGACTTAAAAGGAAAGGGCTGACGAAATAGGATGCCGGTCCTTGGCTTGGCCGGTTAGGAGAGACGGACAAGTCCGGTTATGAAACCGGCCGGGCGTGTCCGGCATTTTTTACGGACAAACCCGCATAAATATAATATGCGGGCCGGATTGACAGAAATCCGTTTTTCGACTATAATGTTACCGTAGGCTAACAAAAGTTAGATATTGATAATTTTTGCCATAGACCAGAATACCGTGGAGGGGACCTTATGGAGATTACAGCTGATAAGCTGAAGACAGGACAGGAGGGGACGGTTCGGTCCCTGGCCTGTACCGGCGCGCTGCGCCGCCGTATCATCGATATGGGCATTACCCCCGGAGCCTCCATACGGCTGATCAGGAAAGCCCCATTAGGCGACCCTATGGAATATAACGTCCGGGGATATGAGTTGAGCGTCCGCAGGTCGGAAGCCAAAGAGATTATGGTGGAGGTTCATTAGGTCCTGCTCTCATAAGCCCGAAGGCACATTTTTCCGGCAAAATCTGCCGGTTGCTGCGTTAAATTTTTTTCCTGTATCCGGAAATTTTTTTCGCAAATCCGCTTATTGGGCTTATCAGAATAAGTCCTAGGGGGTTGGAGAGGAGAGAGTCGTATGCCATTTCACATCGCCCTGTTGGGCAATCCCAACTGCGGTAAAACCACCCTGTTCAACGCGGTCACCGGCGCGTCTCAGTATGTGGGCAACTGGCCGGGGGTAACGGTGGAGAAGAAGGAGGGCAGGTTCAGGCGGGGCGGCCTAGAGGTAGTCATGGTGGACCTGCCGGGTATTTACTCCCTATCCCCCTATACGCCGGAGGAGATTGTCTCCCGGCAGTATATCACCGACGAGCAGCCCGACCTGATCGTCAATATCGTGGACGCTACCAACCTGGAGCGAAACCTATATCTGACCACCCAGCTGGCCGAGCTGGGCCGGCCCATGATTATCGCCCTAAATATGATCGATATGCTGGAGCGGCGAGGCGTTTCTGTGGATACGGCCGCCTTGGAAAAGGAACTGGGCATTCCGATCTGTCCCATTTCGGCCTCCAAGTCCACCGGCGTGGACCAGTTGCTCCATCGGGCCATTCATATGCTCCACGATATTTCCCACGAGGAGGATGTGGCCGGGGGAGAGGGTCAGCTGAAAAGCCGGGCGGCCGAGCTGCATCGGGAACTGCACCATATCCACGGCGACCTGCACGAGAACCGGCTGCCTTATCATCCCATTGTCAAGACCTTCTACGACTGGAAGATAAGCGCCGCGGTCGAGGCGGTGGAGGAGGTCATTCGGGACCTGCCAGGGGCGGGTTCGGCTCCCCGGTTCGCCGCCGTCAAGCTCTTTGAGGGCGATCCTATCCTGACGAGAGGCCTGCCCCTGTCGGCGGAGCAGCGGAGGCTGGTGGAGGGCATCCTGGCCAGCGTACCCGAAACCCCGCTGGTGGACCGGCAGATGATGATCGCCGACCAACGGTATCGATTCATCTGCGGGGTCTGCGGGCGGGTGGTGAAAAAACCCCGGAAGCCGGTGGTTACCCTCTCGGAGAAGATCGATAGGGTCCTCACACACAAGGCGCTGGCCATCCCTCTTTTCTTTGTCATCATGCTGGTTATCTTTATCATCACCTTCGGCCCTCCCGGCAGCTGGCTGACCGACACGGTCAGCAACTTTATCAGCGGCTCCCTTACCGATGGGGTGCGGCAGGGTCTTACCAGTGTGCATACGGCCCAGTGGGCGGTGAGCCTCCTTTGCGACGGGATTTTAGGGGGCGTGGGATCGGTGCTCTCCTTCCTGCCCCAGATTATGATTCTCTTCTTCTTCCTCTCGATTTTGGAGGACAGCGGCTATATGTCCCGGGCGGCCTTTATTATGGACCGGCCCCTCCGTAAAATTGGCTTGACCGGACGCTCCTTTGTCCCTATGCTCATGGGATTCGGCTGTACGGTGCCGGCCGTCATGGCCACCCGGACCCTGGAAAACGAGCGGGATAAACGTCTGACCGTGCTCATCACCCCCTTTATGTCCTGCTCGGCCAAAATGCCGGTTTACGCCCTGTTTATCTCGGCCTTTTTCGCCAAAAACAAGCCCCTGGTTATTTTCTCGATTTACTTATTGGGCATCTTCGTAGCCATTCTGGCCGGCTTTATCCTGAAAAGGACGGCGCTTAAGGGGGAAAACGCCACCTTTGTCATGGAGCTGCCGCCCTACCGGCTGCCCACCCTCAAGGGACTGTGCATCCACATTTGGGAACGGCTGAAGGATTTCCTCTCAAAAGCCGGCACCGTGCTGCTGGCCGCCAGCGTCATCATCTGGTTTTTGCAGTCCTTCAACACCTCCCTGGAAATGGTGGACGACAGTTCCCGCAGCATCCTGGCCGCCGCCGGAACGGCCATCGCCCCTGTCTTTGTCCCCCTAGGATTCGGTTTCTGGCAGGCCTCGGTAGCCCTGGTTTCGGGTCTGGCCGCTAAGGAGACGGTGGTTTCCACCTTCGGCATTCTCCTGGGCGCGGCCGACGAGACGGCCAGTGCCGCCGCTTTAAACGGCGTGTTTACCCCCCTGTCGGCTTTTTCCTTTCTAGTCTTTGTGTTGCTCTATACTCCCTGCTTCGCCGCCCTGTCGGCCATACGGCGGGAGATGCGCAGCTGGAAATGGACCCTTTTCGCCATCGTTATGCAGTTAGGCGTGGCCTGGGTTTGTTCCTTTGCGGTTTATCAAGGAGGCCGGCTGCTGGGGCTGGGATAGTTTTTATTTTATTTTTGATTGGCCCGCGGGAAGTTTCGCTTTAAATTTGCTTTTCCTAATTTAGCTGGAATAGAGGGTTCGCGCCAGATTTGTTTTTGTTATTCCTCCGATACCTGCACGCGAGGCGCGGCCCTATACGATAAAAGAAGGGATCTAGAGGCGCTTTAGCGCCGGGGCGCTACTAGACCAGGAAATGGAGAAATTGGAAAAGTATATCTGGCGCGAAACCGCACTGGCAGCTGATAAAATAAAAAGAGAAAATCCGGCGCGATACGACAAAATAAATTCTGTTCATTCTATGGCCGCAAATAAACGCCGTTATGCTAAAATGAGGAGAGACGCGTTATGTTAGGCGCTTTATGTACAGTTTTAATCGGCTTGCTGGGCGTCGGCGCCGTTTTAGGCCCCGTCGCTTATAAGCTGAAAAATCGAGGGAAAAGCTGCTGCGGCAGCTGCTCTCAATGTTCGCAGCAGGCTTGTCCTAAGGCGGGGCGGATGGAAAAAGGGTTATAATACAAAAGGTCCCGGAAGCCCGCACAGGGCTCCGGGACTTTTTGCAGAAGAGGTATGCGGGCCGGGCTCCGGACGGGAAGGCGATTTGTGCCGTCCGAAACCCGATTGGCAAGGGGGAGCGGGACATGGAAAAGCGCCGTGCTGAAGCTCGGTCCTTCAGCCATTCCCCAGGAGCGGCTGAAAGATCGCAGGAGGAGTAAAACGCCGGCGGTCTGGGTTGCGGTCCCCTCTCATCCATTGCTATTCTTATGGTATGCGCATGGGTTGTCCCGGGTGACGGATTGAACGTGCCGCTTTTTATATCCACGCCTGCGGGGGCTTTCACTTTATAAAGCCGCTGATAAAATTCGTCCCGACCAGATCGGCATGGTCTTGGGACGGCGCGGCATGGAAAAGTTTACGGTAGCTCCGGTAAAAGGCCGAGTAATCGTGAAAGCCGCATTCTAGACTGGCCGTCGCCGCCGGGATACCGGCGGCGATTTTGTTCCTGCACAGCATGAGCCTTTTTATACGGACGTATTCCCACACCGACGAGCCGACAGCCTGCTTGAACAGCCGGTTGAGATGGGTTTTGCTGATGTAAAACCGGCTGCTGATACTGTCCAGAGAGAGCTCGTCGCACAGATGTTGGTTGATGTATTCCACAATTTCGGCCGTGAGGTCGACGGGAGGCTGAGGGATATGCTCCCGGCCGGCGAAGAGGGAACGGAGCTCGCAGAGAATAGGATAGATAAAGCACTGAAAGACCAGACCGGGCTCCCCCTCTTGGGCAAGCGCTTCCATCTTCTCGAAGCAGGCCGCCACGCAGCCGCCGTGCAGCTCGGCTGCGGTATACAGGTTTTGTCTGCCTAGCTGCCGGTTTAAAAAAGGCTCCAGCAACCGTCCATCAGGGTCGAAATGCCCGATAGATCCGTTGTGGAAGCTCAGCGCCCGTCTCTCGTAAGGACGGTCGGACTGGATTTGCAGCTTGTGGGTTTCGCCGGCGCGCATGAGCATCAGGTCTCCCGGCCGCAGGGGGTAGGGATTGCCCTCCACCAGGTAACTGCCGTGGCCGGAGATAAAACAGAAAAGCTCATGGGTATCGTGGGCGTGCATGGGATATTCCTCGGGAACCGGCCGGTCGTCTATACTGTGATGATAGACGAAATCAGCGTTGACAAATTCATAGATTCGTCTCATTTTCCGGTCCTCCTTTCTCCTTTTATTGTAGCGGAATATGTTTAGATATACAATAATAATCCGGATTAAAATGCAATTGAATTGAAAATCCAAACATATTATGATACAGGTAAAGAAAATCTTTTGTAAGGGGATAGGAAGATGAAAAAAGGTTTGTCTCTTCTGTTGGGCGTACTGCTGGCGGCGACCGTCTGGCCGGCGGCCCTGCCGGCGCATGCCGACCTAGTCCAGTCCGACCGGTATGTTTTTGAGACCGAGAGCATGGACGAAAGCGACATCAGCTATTACGCCGGGGCGACCCAGGACTTTTACGACTATGGAAACGGCGTGTCGGGCAGCTATATCCGGGTGGAAAACGCCGCCGGCGTTGTGGGAAACTACGTGGAGTTTGTCGTCGATATCCCCAAGGCGGGGACTTATAACCTGTCCTACGTCTACCGTATCCATCCTACCAGCGGGGTAAACCGGCTGCTGGTCAACGGCCAAGAGGCCGGCGCGCCCCGGGACTTTAACGACCGGAACTACGGAAACGAAAACGACATGGCGGCCTGCACGGCCGAAAACGTCCGGCTGGAGGCGGGTAACAATCGTCTGCGTATCGAGACGGTCGCCCTCTCGCAGAGCGGGAAGGACCGCATCACCGTGGATTATATCGCCCTGACCTCCACCGACCGGAAGGTAATCGGGTATGAGGAAGAGGTGGTATTCGTCTCGGATATGGATTATTTCGACCTGCGCCTGCGGGCCGAGCCGGATCATATCGGTATGGTGTTCCAGTCGGGCGGAACCCTGTCCTTTGACCAATGCACCTGCCAAAAGCAGCCCATCCTGCTGGGCGGCGTAGAGTACACAAAGGGCTTTGGGCTGGAGCCCAACGACAAAACCGCCGCCCTCCTGGACATCCCCATACCCGAGGGGGCGGAAAGCTTTAAGACGGTTCTGGGGATCAACGACCATAAAAAGAACAGCAGCTACGACCAGCAAAACGTAGTGACCTTTTATATTGACGGGGAGCAGGTTTACGAGACCGAAAGGCTGACCTTCAGCCGCTGCGAAACCGTCGAACTGCCCCTGCCCTGGGGCGCCAAGACCCTAACCGTCCGGAACAACTGCGGGAACAGCAGCGAAAACGATCATATCTGCTTTGGAGACGCCCGCTTTCAAATCGGCACGGGCAGCGACGTATCCCTGCGGGATTATCAGATAGAGGGCGGCCGGGTCCTGGCCGACGGGAAGGAACTATACGCTTTGATGCCGGAAGGGTCCGCGCTGACCGCCCTTGCGCCGACCTTCACCATCTGCCAAACCTCCCTTTGCGACAAGACTTCCGGCGCAGCCGGCGATTTTACCCGGCCGGCGACCTACACGGTGACCTCGGCCAACGGGCAGACGGCGGACTATACCGTATCTGTATTTACCCAGCGGGATCTGACCGAGGAGGAGGCCGCGGCCGTGGATGAGGTCCAGGCGCGGATCGCTCGCATTTCCCGGAAGGCGTCCATGACCGACCGGCAGGCCGTACAGGAGGCCCGGGAGGCCTTTGCGGCCTTGGGCGGCTGGGAAAAGCTGCATGTATCCAATTATGAAGCCCTGCTGTCGGCCGAAGAGGCCGTCGAAGCCCTGTTAGCCGACCCCATCCGTATTTCCTGCGTGGGGGATAGCATCACCTGGGGCGGCGTGGCGCAAAAATCCTACCCTGTGAATTTACAGGAAATCCTGGGGGAGGATTACCGGGTATATAACGGCGGCGTAGGGGGAACCACCGTTTCCAAAAACGGCAATTATCCCTACTGGTCCACCGCCTCCTATCAGCGCAGCAAGGACTTTGCGCCCGATTACGTCCTGCTCATGCTGGGCACCAACGACGCGCAGGCAGCCAACTGGGACAACTGCAAGGATAAAATCGAGGGATATTTCAGAGAACTGATCGAGCAGTACGCCTCTCTCGAATGCGATCCTACCATCGTGCTGGCTTCTCCCGCCTGGTATTATATCGATCCATCCTCGGTCCGTTATACGGCCATCAACGTCATCATTTCCGAGATGGTGGAGCGGCTGGCCGCGGAATACGGCTTTACCTTTGTGGATATCAGCGCCGTCACCGAGAACCATCCCGAGTGGTTTGCACGGGACGGCGTCCATCCTGACGACGCGGGATACCGCGCCATTGCCGAGGCCTTTGCAGCGGTCTTTGATGGTCACAGCGACGCCGCGCTCCAGTCGGTCGAGCTGGACGGCGCGACCCTGGCCGACTATACCCAGGACGCGCAGGGACTGGCTCTGATCGATCAGGCGGCCGACGTCGCCCGTCTGACCTTTGAGAGCGGCGGAAGGGTGGAGACGGCAAGTCAGATCCAGGGGCCGAAAACCAAGCTGGACATTACCGTCTTCTCTCCAAACGGGCGGTATCAAAACAACTATGAGCTGACCCTGATCAGCCGGGAGGGAAAGGGCGATCTGGATCTTGACGGCGAGATCACCATTCAGGACGTTATGGAAACCTGTAAGATACTGGCCCGCCAGGCGGGAGGGACGGAGCCTGCCGCAGAGGAGCATATGCTGGCGGATATAGATGAAGACAGCAGGGTCGACGTCTCCGACGTTATGGGAATTTGTAAGATTTTGGCCAGGAAAGCGTAGAGCGTATCTTCAAATCAAAGCAATGCTGTAGATTTTCGTTCGGCGTTTGAACACACCGTTTGAACACACCCTCCAGAGCCTAAAACAGCCCCCGCGCCGTCCGGCGCGGGGGCTGCTGCATCTGCCGTTATCCTCCCAAGGCCTGTATCTTACAGCACGATTTCAAACTGTAAAGGAATGTCCTCCAGGCAGGCGTCCAGGTCGCAGTCGATCAGGTTGATGACCGGTCTTCCCTTCTGCCGGGCGTAGGCCAGGGTGCTGGCCGTTCCCCCCTGCTGCCCGTCAAAATAGGTCAGGACGGCCTGACTGTTGTCCACCATATACTGATTGCGCCGCTGATAACAGCCCCGAAAGTAGTGGTCGGCCAGATACTCCACCTTGTCGGCCTCTTGCAGTACGGCCGTATAGCGTTTTTTCCACTCGGCGGGCCAGCCCTCGGCTTGTCCTGGAAAGGGGACGGCGCAGTACAGCTCGATAGGCATACGCCGCATACGGCGGCAGAGCAGAACTACCTCGGCGGCCAGCAGGTCGAAGCCCCGGGCAGCCCCGGTGTAGAACCGGGTATAACCGTCGGCCACCAGAGTGAAAATGGCGCCGGTCAGCTTGTCCTCGAAATCGGTGTAAAGCATATGTCCGCTGTGGAAGGGAAAGGGAAACTTTTCCGGCCGGTAGCCGGTGAAACAGCAGGACTTGGTCGTTGACATGGACGGGCCTCCCTTGCGTACAGAGCGTGACCGGTCGGCCCGCTGAGCATATGAAAAATAAGGTATTAAAATATTATATCACGATCCGTCAAACGAGGGAAATTATGAGACGCATTGCCACATTTTCGCTTTTTACAGCGGCCGTATCCCCTAAAGGGGCCGTATTTCCAGCCGGCTTCCGTCCCGTCCAGCGACCACCTCGATGTGGGCGGGGATCCGGCTGCGCAGCTCGGAAACATGGGAGATCAGCCCCACCAGACGGCCCTCCTTCTGGATGGCGGCTAGGGCCTTCATGGCGGCCTCCAGGGTTTCGGCGTCCAGGGTGCCGAAGCCCTCGTCGATGAAAATGGAGTCCAGGGTCACGCCCCCGGCGTAGGACTGGACCACCTCGGCCAGACCGAAGGCCAGGGAGAGGGAGGCCAAGAAGAGCTCGCCCCCCGACAGGGTGCAGACCCGCCGTTGGCCGCCGGTGTGTGCGTCGATGACCTCGATGTCCAGTCCCCGCAGGGCCGAACCGCCCAGCGCGTCCACCCGTACCAGCTGATAACGGTTCCGGCTCAGGCGGGCCAGATACCGGCTGGCGGCCTCCACCACCTCGTCCAGCATCAGGCCCAAAATAAAGCCGTGCAGGGGGGTGCGGTGGGGATTTTTCCCGTTGATGAAGGCGGCCACCCGGGCTACTCGTCCATACTGATCGTCCAGCCTTGCCTGTTTTTCGGCTAGACCCTTCAGCCGTCCGGCCGCCGTCTCCAGCTGCTGCATACGGGCGGCCAGCGCCCCCTGCTTTTCCACCGTATCGGACAAGGCGGCGGCCGCCGCCTGCTTTTCGGCGGTTATAGCCTCGGCCGCCGGCCGCTCCTTGCCGGCCAGGGCCTCCTCCAGCTCGGCGATTTTGCCGGCCGTCAGGCTGAGACTGTCCTCATGCTGGCGGATGCGGTTTTCCATCTCGGCTAAGACCTCTGGCTCGACCAGCAGGCCGGTGAAATCCGTATCGGGGGACAAACCGGCGGTCATGGCCGCCCGCTCCAGCTCCCGGGCGGCGTCCAGCAGACGGTCCTCGGCCTCCCGCAAAGCCACGGCCGCCGCCTTGGCGGCCTCCTCGGCCCGGGAGCCGGCCAATCTGGTCTCCTCCCGTTCCTTTTCCAGGTACTGTACCCGGGTTTGCAGGCTGTCGGCCTGCTCCTTTACCTTGTGCAGCTCGTCTGCCAGCTGCCGGCGGTCGACGCCGGCCGGGAGCCGCCGCAGAATGTCCTCCCGGGAGGCCGACAGGGCCGACAGGCGGCTTTGCAGCTCGCCTTTTCGCTGCTCGGCCGCCCCGGCCTGCCGCTGGGCCTCCTCCCGGCCGGTCTTCAGTTCCTCCAGGCCGGCTACGTATTTCTGATAGGCCGCCCCTTTTGTCTCGGCCTCCTCCAGACGGGCCTTGCAGGCGGCGTACTGCTTTTCGGCGGCGGCCAAGCTGTTCACCCCGCAGGCGGCGCAGGCCGCCGCGGCCTGTTTGACGGCTTCCTCGGCCGCCTGTAAACGGGCGGCGGTTTCGGCCGCCGCCGTGCGGCAGCGGTCGGCCTCGGCCTGGGCGTCCCCCAGGGCCTGCCGGGCCTCCTCCGGCTGGGCATGCGCTGGGCTCTGTACCAGGTTCTGTCCTGCATTTTGTCCTGAGCCTTGTACCCGATCCAATCCCAGCTCCTGTCCGGCGGCCATACCGCTGCCCGGGTGGGGGGCGGGATGATGAGGGGAGCCGCAGACCGGACAGGGACGGCCCTCCTGCAGGGTCAGGGCCAGCTCCCGGGCGGCGTTTTCCCGCAGGGCCCGCTCCTGCCGGTCGACGGCGGCCTGCCGCTGGGCCAATATACGCTGTGCGGCCGCCAGACGGCCGTCGGCCTCCAGCTGTTCCTTGCGCAGGGCGTCGGCCGCCCGCAGTCCCTCGTCCCGCTGGGTCAGGCTGCGCACCGCCAGCTCGGCCGCCGCCAGCTCCTCCCGCAGCCGGGGCTGGGGCTGAATGTAGGTCTCGTACAGGTTTTGAATCAGCTTTTCCCCGTTTTCGATCCGGCTGATAAGGGTTTGCACCTTGCCGGCCTGTTCGGCCGCTTCCCGCCATGCTGCCGCCGCCTCCTGCTCCAGCGCGGCCGTCTGCTCGAGCAGCTCCTCCAGCCGGGCGGCGTCGGGCAGCAGGGCGGACAGCTCGGCCGCCCTGTCCCGAAGCTGTTGCTGCCGCTGGCGCAGGGCGGGAATATCTTCAGCCTTGCGGGCGATGGCGTCGTAAGCCATCCGGGCGGCCGCCATGGCTTTGTCGGCGGCGACGGCCGCCTGCCGTTTGGATTTTGCAGCCTCGGCCGCAAGGCTTTTCTGCTGTAAATAGGGCAGAAGCTCCCGTACCCTGCGGGCCGCGTCCCGCCGCTGCCGCAGCTGGTCGATTTTTGCGCTCTGCCGCTCCAGTGCGGCGTAGACCTTTCGGTGGCCCTCCAGCCGGTCGAACTGCTCGGCCAGGGACTTGGCCGCCTCCAGCTGCTGGGAGGCCAGGTCGAAAGCGGTCTGGGCGGCCGCCGCGTCGGCCGCCGTCTGCTCCAGCTGGGCGCGGCCCTCCTCCCGCAGGGCTTCCAGCTCGTCGGGAGAAGCCGCCCCTGCGGCCTCCAGTAAGGCCGACCTGCCGGCCTGTAAGGTCTCCAGCTCCTCCCGGACGGCCTTCAGCCGGTCGTTGGCCGCGGCGGCCACCTGCTGCCAGACCGACGTGGCGAAGAGGACCTGTAATATATCCAGCTTCTCCTTGGAGGAGGCCAGCAGCAGCCGGCGGAACTCCCCCTGGGGCAGGACGATGACCTGGGAAAACTGGCTGTGGGTAAAGCCCAGCAGCTCGGCCGCCGTTTTGGAAACCTTTTCGGCGCCCGAAGTCAGCAGGCTCCAATGGTCCTCCTCAAAGCGATGACACTCGGCGGTGATTTGTTCCTCCAGGCCGCCGGTGCGTTTTTTATGGATGTGGAACCGGCGCAGAAACTTATAGCGGGCCTCTCCCAGGGAAAAGGCGAATTCGGCCTCAGTGTCCAGTTCCTCGGGGGCGGCCACGCTGCGCATGTCCCGGAAATCCCGTAGGCTGCCGGTGGCCTTGCCGTAGAGGGCGAAGCTCATCGCGTCCAGGATAGTGGTCTTACCGCCGCCGGTGGGGCCGGTGATGAGAAAAAGACGGGCGGCGTAGAGGGAGGTAAAGTCGCATTCGGTCTCGTGGAGGTAGGGGCCGAAGGCCTGCATACGTATGTATTCGGGTTTCACGGCCGTTCCTCCTTTTGCTCATTGTCCGGCGCCGGGCCGTCCTCGCCCAGCAGGGCCCGGCCGATTTCGGAGAAGACCGCCCGGTCCTGGTCGGTGGGCTCGGTATCGCACATCTGGCGCAGAAACTCGTCGAAGAGGGTCATACTGTCCCTGCGGCGCAGGTTCCGCCGCAGGGCGGCCCGTTCGGCGGTATCTCCCTCGAAGGATTCCGCCCCGTTGACCACCCCTAAGACGTTGGGGTAAAACTCCCGCAGCCGGGACATGGGCTCAAAGACCGGCGGCCCCTTGAGTATGGCGTAAATAAAGTCCTCTCGGGCTTCCCGCGTTTGGTCGGCCTCGGCCTGCCGCCGCAGCTCCTCCAGACTGCCGGTTACGGTGCGCATGTCCCGCAGGGGGGACAGCTCGACCTGCCGGGCGGCGCAGCCCGCGCCGGCGTCAATGAGGGTCACCGATTTGACATGCTTTTCCTCGTCGAAGGAATACTTGAGGGGGGACCCGGCATACCGGATTTGTTCGCCGCCGGCCCTTTGGGCGCGGTGAAGATGGCCCAGGGCCACATAGTCGAAGTCCTGGAACAGGCCGGGGTCCACCTCGCCGCTGCCCCCGATGAACAGGGGGCTTTCACTGTCGCTGACCGCCGCGCCGGTGACAAAGCAGTGGGACAGCAGGATGTTGCAGGCGGATGGGTCCAGCCGCTGGGTCAGACGGCCCAGCACGGCCTTCATGGCGTCGCCGTAGCCCCGGATGGTATCGTCGCCCAATGCGTCCCGGGCCATGGCGGGGTCGAAAAAGGGCAGGGCGTAGATATGTACCGCCCGTTCCCCGTCCGCAAAGACCACGGGGGGCGCGTCGGGCTCCAGCCGGGAGGTCAGATAGAAGCCGGCCGAACGGTAGAGCCGGGCTCCCAGACCCAGCCGGTCGGCCCCGTCGTGATTGCCGGCGATGGCGACCAGAGGGATTTTCCGGTCCAGACAGAGGCGGGTCACAAAGTCGTCAAACAGGCGGATGGCCTCCACCGGGGCGATCTGCCGGTCGAAAATGTCCCCCGACAGGAGGACCGCGTCGGGTTGCTCCCGGTCGATGAGGGGGAAGAGCAGACGGTGGATGAAATACCGCTGGTCCTCGATGAGGGAGCGGCCGTAGAGGATACGGCCCAGGTGCCAGTCGGCGGTGTGCAGCAGCTTCATACCGTCTCCTCCTCATTCCCCCCGCCGGCCAGACCGGCTGGGGGATCGGCCGTACTATTATCGTAATTTGGCGGCTGCCATGGCGAGGACTCGGGCGGTTCTTCTGCAGCGGGGACGGCCGTCGGGACAGACTGGGTCGGTTCAGAGGCTCCCAGGCGGAAGGCCGCCGTCATCTCGGCGGGGAACGCCGGGCTTTCATCAGGCTCGTCCGCAGACCGGACGAGGGACTGGGCGGGGGACGGGTCGAGCGTCAGCTCGGCCGCCGGTCTGTCCGCAGCCGGAAAGAAGGCGAGACCCTCCCCCGGAATGGGAACCTTTCGCCTGCTTAGAGCGGCCGGCCGTAAAACGGCGGCCCCTTGAAGGAGATCGACGGCCGTTTCGGCCGCCGTCTCCGACTGGGAGTTTTGACGGGCCGGAAGAACCGTCTCGGTTTTTTCGGCCGGTTCCCTTTGACCCGCAGCCGGTTTTGAGGCGGGGGTTGTATCTTGCGCTGCGGTTGGATTTTGGGCCGCGTCCTGTTCGATACGGGCGTTTTCGCCTGCTGCCTCGGCAGCGTCTGGCTTTTGGCCTGCTTGTCCAACGCCTGCGGCTGCGCCTTGTCCAACGCCTGCGGCTGCGCCTTGTCCAACGC
>JAAVYX010000086.1 GCA_022791355.1 Clostridiales bacterium
AGGGCCAAGCATTGTATAATCGCCGATATAAATATGCGTATCGTCCACACTGCGGCGTCAGCGGCGCATTGTTCGGCTGCGTATTCGGCAGCGTGTTCGGCTATGAACATCTGCTGGACCCCCTTTACCGCCTCATCGGTTTTTCGGAAAAGCCTATCGACGTGATGGAAAGCGCCACCTATTTGCTGGCTTTCTCCATTGGAATCGGCGTTTTGTTGGTCCTGATCGCCATGCTGGCCAACGTCTATTCGTCCTTCAAGCGACGAGACTACGGCAGCGCCGTCTTCGGGCATAACGGCCTGGCCGGCATCCTGCTCTACGCCAGTATTCTAGGAACCGCCGCCATCATGATTACCGGTATAGAAATTCCCACCCTGCCCATTATTTTGGGCGGTATCGTTCTCCCCATCCTGCTGATCTTTTTCAAAGGGCCTCTGGGCAAACTGGCGGCCGGGAAAAAGGACTGGAAGCCGGAAAGCTGGGGCGACTATATCCTGGAAAACGTATTTGAGCTCTTTGAGGTCATTTTAAGCTATCTGACCAATACGGTCAGTTTCCTGCGAGTGGGCGCTTTCGTGCTGGTGCACGCCGGCATGATGATGGTTTTCTTCTCCCTGGCCGAAATCCTGCCGGGCCCGGTGAGCATTGTTATGGTGATCTTTGGAAACGCCTTTGTCACCATGCTGGAGGGCCTGCTGGTCAGCATTCAGGTACTGCGTCTAGAATTTTACGAAATGTTCAGCCGTTTCTACATCGGCGAGGGCCACCCCTTCGAACCGGTGGTGGTGAAAGCGGAGTAGAAGCAGAAGCGCCGACGGGCCGAGCCTGAGAGAATCCTCATAGTGCAGAAATCGACGGAGCGGCGGATACGCCGCGCAGTCGGTTTCGGAACGGAGAGGATTCTCTCAGAGCAGCGAGGCGCGGGAGGCGTGCCAGAAGCGCCGAGCTAGGCGAACGCAAAGCGTTCGGAAACCCGGCAGAAACCCTATACGAATACGCAAAGACCCTTCGCTGCTTCTCGGGCCGGCCTCCCTTGCAGGCCCCAGCAGACTATCCAACAGCATCTATCCAGCCAGCCGCCTTTTACTCCATCCATTCAGCTATTAGGCGTCATGCCTTATATAGGAAAAAGAGATGCGCGTTTTCGCGCCGAAAGGAAGGATTTCCATGTCAACCTTTTTAACCGTACTCGTTTTTGCTCTGCCTGTTCTGGCGTTGGTCGCCGCCGTCTTTGTGGCCGCCCGCACCCTGAAAAAGACCGGCAGCGCCCGCCGCGCCTTTTCCCGTCATTTCATCACTCTGGTGATGGCCATTGTTCTCTGCCTGGCCTTTACCTTTGTGGCCGCCGCCGCCCCCTCCACCCCTGATGTGGACCCAGCCGCTGCCGGCGCGGCCGTAACCGCCGCCGCGGATAACGGTTCCGGCATGGCCACGGGTATGGGCTTCCTGGCCGCCGCCTTGTCCATCGGCCTGGCCGCCATCGGCGCGGGCATCGCCTTGAGCGCCGGCGCGCCGGCCGCCATCGGCGCCGTTTCCGAGGACCCCAAGAGCTTCGGTAAGTCTATGATTTTCGTGGTGCTGGGCGAGGCCGTGGCAATTTACGGCCTGATTATCGCCATTCTGATCATCCTGAAGATTCCCAACCTGCCCGCCTTGGGCTAACCGTAACCATGGCTAAAAATCGCGCCGTCTAGGCGGAAAAGAACCGCCGATTGGATGTGTTGACGTTTTTAGGCAGGGCATAAGCCCTATTTGGAACTTCCATCGTATACGCAGTTGAAGGGAGGCGCAGCCATGCGATTCTGGCTTATCAGCGATAATCATGACACGGCCATGGGGATGCGCCTGGCCGGCATCGAGGGGGTCATCGTCCACGAGCCCGACAAGGTGCAGAAAGCCTTACAGGAGGCCGCCGACCAGGAGGATATCGGCGTTGTGCTGGTCACCGAGCGTCTGGTGGCCCTCTGCCCCGACTTGGTGTACGACATCAAGATGAACCGCCACCGGCCCCTGATCGTGGAGATTCCCGACCGCCATGGCGACGGGCGCAGCGAGGATTCCATTACCCGGTACGTCCGGGAAGCCATCGGGGTAAAAATCTAGGCCCGTGGCCTGAAAGCCGCGCCGTCCAGACGGAAAAAGCCGTCGATTAGGTCGCGCCGGCAGCTTTCAGACAAGGCTATGCCCATCATTTTAGGAAAGGGGTGCGCGTCTTGGTGCAGGACGACCGCGTCAGTAAATTTGTGGCCGCGATTACCCGGGAAGCCGAGGAACAGCGGCAGCGAATCGAGCAGGAAACCAAGGACTTTATTGCGGCTGAAATGGAAAAGGCCGAAATGGACGCTTTGGGCGACAGCTATAAAATGATTCAGCGGGCGGTGAGCAATATCCGCTCCGACGTGGGCAGTCAGCTGTCCGCCCGGATGCTGGAAAACCGCCGCGTACTGCTGGCCCGCCGGGAGGAGATTACCGACGCTGTGCTGCAAAAGGCGGCTGAAAAGGTGACCCGCTTTACGGCCTCGGAGGGCTACGACGCCTTCCTAGCCGCCTCGGCCAAAAAGGCCGCCTCGGTTCTCAGGGGCGGACGGCCCACCGTCTATCTCCGCCCGGCCGACTTATCTCATCAGGCCGTCGTCGTGGGCGCGGTGGGCGACTGTTCGGTGGAACCCGACGATTCTATCCGCTTAGGCGGCCTGCGTATGGTGGACGGGGACGGCAAGGTCGCCGTCGACGATACGTTGGACACCCGCCTGGCCGGGCAGCGGGATTGGTTTCAAAGAAATTCCGGCTTGGGGCTTTCTTAGTTTATTGCGGGCGGAAGGCTTCGGCCGCCTGGGCCGTTGAGAGGACTGCGCCGTTGACGTCGTCTGCGGCTGCCTGCCGTAGGCGCAGGAGCGGGTCCAGGCTGCCGCCCGTCCGCACGCCGGCTGATGTTCATCTTTTGCGCTTTCACCGGCAGCTTGGACAGAACCGGCCGTAAAATCTGTTGTATTTTTTTATAGTCATTCTCATCATCCGCGGCTTATGCCGCGGATTCCCGGACACGGGAGCTTATCCCGCCTTCGGGAATCCGCAGCCTACCGGCGGTCACCCTTATTTCAGGAGGTTTCGCCATGTCGAAAAACGTTATATTCGGAATCAACGGCCCGGTCGTCACGGTGGCCGGCGCCCGGGACTTTTCCATGCAGGAAATGGTCTATGTGGGCAAGGAAAAGCTGGTGGGCGAGGTCATCGGCGTAAACGAGTCCTTCACCACCATCCAGGTTTATGAAGTGACCACCGGCCTGCGCCCCGGCGAACCGGTGGAGCCCACCGGCTCCCCCATGTCGGTGACTCTGGGTCCCGGCATCCTCTCTAATATTTTCGACGGTATTGAGCGCCCCCTGCGGGATATCGCGGACAAGGACGGCGCTTTCATCGGCCGGGGCTCCGACGTGGAGCCTCTGGATACCAAAAGGCTCTGGGACGTGACCCTGACGGTCAAGGTCGGGGACGAGCTGAAGCCCGGCGATATTTACGCCGAATGTCCCGAAACCCCCAGTATTGTCCACAAGGTCATGGTGCCGCCCGGGATTTCCGGCAAGGTCACTTTTGCGGTCAAGAACGGCTCCTACAGCATCCACGACCGGATCGCCGAGCTGGAGGACGCCAAGGGCAATAAGTTCCCCCTCACTCTGTGCCAGAAGTGGCCCATCCGCAATCCCCGTCCCTTTGCCGAGCGTCTGGCCTGCACCGTACCCCTCATCACCGGCCAGCGGATCATCGATACCATGCTGCCCATCGCCAAGGGGGGCACGGCCGCCATACCCGGCGGCTTCGGCACCGGCAAGACCATGACCCAGCACC
>JAAVYX010000087.1 GCA_022791355.1 Clostridiales bacterium
GACAGCTGGGAAAAAGGTCCCTACTACGTCCGCGGCCTGGTGGCCCTGGCCTATACCCTGGACGACGCCGGGCTTAAGGAAAAGGCCCAGAAGTGGATCGACTGGTCGCTGGAAAGCCAGCGGGAAAACGGTTATTTCGGCCCGGCCGGCAACAACGATTGGTGGGCCCGTATGCCCATGCTCATGGCCATACGGGACTACTACGAGGCTACCGAACGGGAGGGCAGGGCCGACCGGCGGGTGCTGCCCTTCTTTGAAAAGTACTTCCGGTATCAGCTGGCCGAGCTGCCCGGCCGGCCGCTGGACAACGCCTGGGGCGCGGCCCGGGGCGGCGACAATATGGAGGTGCTCTACTGGTTCTATAATAAGACCTACGACGCCGCCAACCCGGAGCAGAGCGACTGGATGCTCGATTTGGCCATCCTTCTGGCCAACCAGTGCAAGCTGGGCGGCAAGTCCATCACCGACGCCTTTACCGACACCACCGTCCGCCAGCACGTGGTCAACACCACCCAGGCCCTCAAGCAGCCGGTGGTCTACTATCAGCAGACAAAAGACCTCAAGGATAAAAACGCCTTTGCCAACGCCCTGCTGAATATGAGCATCGACCACGGCCGAATCGACGGCATGCCCAACGCCGACGAGGGGGCGCGGGACAATAAGCCCACCCGGGGCACCGAGCTGTGCAGTATCGTGGAGGCCATGCTGTCCACCGAGATCGCCGCCCGTATCCTGGGAGAAGCCTCCTACGGCGACCATCTGGAGACCCTGGCTTACAATTCCCTTCCCGCCGCCTACGCCCCCGACTATCTGGGCAACGCCTACTATGTGCCCCAGAATCAGGTTATGGCGACCGCCGGCCGGCACGAGTTCGAGCAGGACCACGGGGACGCTTCGGCTTTCGGCGCGCCCAGCGGCTTTGAGTGCTGCTTCCCTAACAATCATATGGGCTGGCCCAAATTCGTACAGAGCATGTGGATGGCCACGCCGGACAACGGCCTGGCCGTGCTGGCCTACGGTCCCAACACCGTGACCGCCAAGGTGGCGGGGGACAAGACCGCCGTCTTTAACCAGGACACCACCTATCCCTTTGACGAGGCCATCGTCATCACCTATGACGGGGAAAACGCCTCCTTCCCGGTGCGGCTGCGCATTCCCGCATGGTGCGAGAACCCGGTGATCACGGTCAACGGCCAGGCCCAGACCGGTCTTGCCGGCGGCTCCTACGCCACGGTCAGCCGTGATTGGACCAAGGGCGATACCATTGCCATCCAGTTTCCCATGACCGTAAAGACCGATACCGAATACCACAACGCCCTGTCGGTGCGGCGGGGGCCGCTGCTCTATTCCCTGAAAATCGAGCAGGAGTGGCGGGAGTACGCCGATGATGTAAACGATATGCGGGGCATCAACACCGCGCCCAAGGGCGGTCTCAAAAACCGGGAGGTCTATCCCCTCAGCGATTGGAACTACGGTCTGATCGTGGATACGGAAAATCCCGCGGCCTCCTTTACGGTTGTGGAAAACAACGAGACGCTGGCCCAGCAGCCCTTTGATGTGGATACCGCGCCGGTCATCCTGCGGGCCAAGGGGCAGATTATCCCCGAATGGACCCTGGACGGGAATATTCCCGCCACCCTGGGCTACGGCGCGACGGCCTACGACGAGACCCTGGCAGAGGAAATCGAGCTGATTCCCTTTGGCTGCGGCCGGCTGCGCATCAGCCAGTTCCCGCGCATCGGGGAATGCGATACCGCCGCCGTCGTTTTCGACGATATACGCACCTTCCAGCAGGATGGGCAGACCATACAGGAAATCGCAAACGTCATCCTGCCCGAGGCCGCCGAGTACAATATGACGGTTTTCTACACGGGCCGGGGAAGCGTCCAACTGCGCCTGAATAACCGGGATCAAGGGGCCAAAAGCTTTACCGGCGCGGGGGAAATTTCCATAGACGGCCTAAGGGCCATGATTTCGGACAACGCTTTCCAGTTTACCGGCGAGCACAAAAACAATATTCGGTTTATCAGCGACGATGTGACGGTCGAAAGGGTCGTGATCACGCCGGTTGACCCCGTGGACGCCATTATAGTCGACAGCGTGACCGGAACCGCCGGCGCTTTTACCCTGCGCACCAATCTGACCCGGGAAATCGCGCCCTATACCGTCGAATACGGCAGAGCCTCGGGCGAATATACCCACACGGCCTCCGGCTTCCACGGCAATGAGGCTGTCGTTACCGGCTTGGAAAGCGGAACCTATTATCTGAAGGTCAAGGCGTCCGTCGGCGGCGAGCAGCTGGAGTCGGCCGAACAGACGGTAACAGTGACCGCCGTGACCCCGCCCTCCTTGGAAGAGGGGATCGGGCCGGACAAGGAGATTCTGGACGATTTCTCCGACCCCGCCTACTCGGAAAGCATCTGGCAGAAATACGGCGCGACGGATAAGGAGAACGTTACCGGCGGCCAGTTCGTCTTTGGAGACGACGGCCGGACCAAGGCGGCCATCAAGGGCGGCGAGACCTGGCAGGACTACGCTGTGGAGGCCGATATCACCGTCACCGCCCAAAAGGGAGACAACAGCAACGCCGGTATCATTTTCCGGGCTTCCAATATCAGCGACGGCCCCGACAGCTACAACGGCTACTATATCGGCGTGAAAAACGGCCAAGCGCTCGTCGGTCACGCCAACGGCGGCTGGAACTCCATTCAGTCTATCCCCATCGCGGCAAAGGACAGCCATCATGTCAAGGTCCTGGTCTGCGGCAGCGCCATGCAGTTTTATGTGGACGGCGATATGATCTACTCCATGAACAATTCCCTCTATACCGCCGGGACGGTGGGCCTGCGCTCTTACGAGCAGCCCTTCACAGCCGACAACTTCACCGTCCGCGCCCTAAACGATGACGACAAGGCGCTCTTGCAGTCCAACAGCGCGAAAAGCTTTGCGGTGACCGGCGCCCGCGCGGACGGCATTATGCAGCTCAGCTATGTAAACCAGGGCGCGGGCTCCTATAAAATCGAATACGGTACCCAGCCGGGCGTTTATACCCATGCGGTATATGACCTGCATCCCAACGGCATGAAGGCCGATAAGGCGGCCGTCAGCGGTCTGGACAATGATCAGACCTATTACGTCCGGATGACGGCCTTGAACGGTACGAGTCCCTTTGCGGTTTCGGAGGAAATTACGCTGGAGCCAGTACAGTACGCGGCCCAAGCGCCCAGCGGGCTGTCTGCCGTGAGCGCCTCTGCGGCCGGCGCGGCGGATGGCAGGATCACCGGCGTTACCGCCGGAATGGAATACCGGGCGGAAGACGACGCGGCTTATACGCCTTGTACCGGTACCGAAATCATCGGTCTTTCGGCCGGCGTGTACTACGTGCGAGTCGCGAAAACCGATACCCTCCTCGCCTCCAAGCCGGTTAAGCTGATTATAGAGGAGGGCCAGCGGACCGTCGTTGTTCCCGGCGACATGGACGGCAATGGAGAGGTAACCATCCAGGACGTTATGGAGGCCTGCAAGGTACTGGCCCGGCAGTCAGCCGGTAAGGCCCCCACAGAGGATGAGATGCTGCGGGGCAGCCTGGACGGCGACGACAAGTTCACCATAACCGACGTCATGGAAATCTGTAAGATTCTCGCCCGTAAGGCGTAAATCATCCTTTCTGTGCGACGCTTTTGCTATATACGCTCGTCGCGCGGCATGTTATACGCTTTGCATAAATTTTTTGCGAAGCCATTTAAACGCTCCCTTGATCTGGCCAAAGGCTGGACCAAGGGAGCGTCCCTACCGGAAGGTGACGGACGTCCTTTGCGCATTCGTCTAGATGGACCGCGTGCAAATCGGCACATCCCAGTGAACGGCATGACGTCGATAGAATAGGAAACGGCGACCGCATAGCTGCTTTTATACGTCTATCCGCTGAGACAGGCCAGTTTAGCCGATGGTTTGGACGGGACGCTTTTACTGTTAAATACAGTTTGAAACGCTTTTGCAGAGGCTGTTTACCTGACGATGGATTTTACCTAATACGCTTTGGGCGGCAGTATGGTACGCTCCTATCTCTCATGGTTAAAAAGCTTCTTTTGAAAACAACCTTCTGCTCTGGCAGCAGGCCTAAAAAAGTTGCATACGGTAATGAATAGAAGAGGCGTTCCGCTGCTTTTCGCACGGAAAGGCCTCTCCTTTTCTTTTGTCTTTCCTATCCGCGGCTCCACCGGCAGCCGGCCGAGAGAGCGGCCAGAATGGCGGCGGGGGTATTTTCCGGCGTTTCCAGCCATGCGGCGGGGGGCAAAATCTGTTCGAGATAATGGGCGTCGGAGCTGCAAACGAGGGGGAGGGTCTGCAAAATCGGGTACCGGGCCGTCAGGGCCTCCACTTGACCGGCAGCGGATATTTCAGCGGCCCGAAAGCCGCATTCCGGCGGGAAATCGCCCAGACTGGCCAGGATACTATAAGCGTTTTTATCAATGTGGGCGGGATAACAGAAGCCGCCGTAGCGGCCGACTAGCGATGTGACCTCCATCAGACTTATATCGGTGGCGTTGATCAGTAGCTTTGGGATGGCGTCGGTTATCTGGTCTCCTTCGTCCATAATCCACTGATCCCCAAATATGTCCGGCCGGTTTGCAATGTCCGGCAGGCGGGCGTAAACCAGCCTGTCAAATTCCAGCGCAGCGGACAGGGTGGGGAAGAGGCAGACCACATGGGCTTCCTCAGAGGTGGTCAGCTCCATACCGGGGATCACCGTTATACCCGCCTCGCGGCCGGCGGCTATGGCAGCGGGACAGTTGCGGCTGCTGTTATGATCGGTCAGGGCTATGGCCTCCAGCCCCTGTAAGGCCGCCATATTCACCAGATTATACGGGGTCATATCCTCGCTGCCGCAGGGACTTAAGCAGGAATGC
This sequence comes from Clostridiales bacterium, assembly GCA_022791355.1. Taxonomy (GTDB): domain Bacteria; phylum Bacillota; class Clostridia; order Oscillospirales; family Acutalibacteraceae; genus Howiella. The sequence goes on from JAAVYX010000087.1 coordinate 4,911, forward strand.
ATATGAAAATCATAGTGAAGCTGCATGGGGTGTCCCTCCTGAAAAGACAATCCGCCCCGAAAGGCGGATTGCGGATATTTTTATAGATTGCCTTGGACACTCTATAAAAAATGGCCGTCCGGGCCGTCCCGGCTCCGGACACTTTAAACCTTAAGCGCCTGCCCGCCAATAGGGGCAGAGGCGCAAAAAATAGTAACGCAGCTACTATTTTTTATTTCTGAGTTTCACTCGGGAACAAAAGATGCTATGTCGGCGTCCCGCCGACGGCTTTAAATTCCATGATATCCCACTTTCGGTGGACATATACCATAAAAAACGGCCGCCCGGATCGTTTCGACCTAGGGCCACGCCTGCCAGCGGCCACCGGCAAAGCAAAATCCTCATACGTCCAGCAACCGGCCCAATTTACAGCATAGGGAGAAGGTATTCTCACCGCTGCGGTAGACCGGCACCTCCTGCTGAATGGCTCTGGCCTTGGCGTCGTCGTCCAGCACGGAGGATTCGGACAGAATAATGCAGGCCGCGTCGGCCAGTACGGCCACGGCCACGGCGTTGAGGTTGCCCATGACGGTGATCCAAGCGTCTCCCTCGTGGGCCCGGCCCATCACCCAGCTAAGCAGGTCGCCGCAGTAGCCGCCGGTCACTTCCCTGTCGGACCCGGCGTCCACAAGGGTTTCCATTTGAAGCTGTTTGGCCATATCGGCAGTAGTCATTTATTTCTCCTCTTTTCTTTGGGATGAAAGACTTTCCAATCCGGTCAGCGAGGCGGCCAGGGCGCGCACCTGCTCCCGCAGGCGGAAAACGCAGTCGTTCTCATTGGCTAGGCCCCGGACGATATCCTCTGCCAGGGCGCGGCAGGTGGGGGCTCCGCAAGAGCCGCAGTCCAGCCCGGGCAGCTGTCCGTGAATCCGGTCGATTTCGGTCATCATGCGCATGGATTCGGTCAAGTCCTCCGACAAACGCATGACCGGCGCTTCCTCCAACGGTTCGCTCCAGAACATGTCCTGCGGCACCAGACCGTCGTGCAAATGATTTTTGGATACAGGGAGGTACTTGCGCAGCAGCTGGATACGGGTTTTGGCTACATACGGATTCTCCACCGTCAGCACGCCGCCGACGCAGCCGCCGGCGCAGGCGTTGAGCTCGATGAAATGCACGTCGTCCAGCTTGCCGTCCTCCACTTCCTCCAGGACCTTAATGACGTTCTCCATCCCATCGGCCGCCAGATAATGGTTGTCCAAAAGGGCCGCCGATTCGCCGCCGCTTCCGGCCCAGCTCACCCCGATCAGGCCGCTGCAGGCCAGGGGCTCCGGCTGATCGATTTTATTCATGCGGCTGATGAGCTTGGGGTATATCTCGCTCATGGCCAGCGCGCCGTCCACCGCCGATTTCTCACAGCCAATGGGACGCTTGATATCGGTGACCTTGGCAGGGCAGGGGGATATAAAGAAGATGCCGATTTCTTCAGAAGGCAGTCCTGTTTCCTCCATAGCCTCCTTACGGGCCATACGCGCCGCCGTTTCCATAGGGGAGAGCAGGGGCAGCACATGGTCGCAAAGTTCCGGAAAACGCACCCGAATCAACCGCTCCACCACCGGACAAGCTGAAGAGATGATGGGATACCGCAGGGTTCCCTCCTGCATTTTCAGCCGAGTGGCCTCCGAGACCAGCTCGGCGGCCCGGGATACTTCAAACACATGGTCGAAGCCCATATGCTTGAGGGCGGTGAGTACATAGTCGATATCGTCCAGATTATTGATCTGCCCATACAGAGAAGGGGCGGGCATGGCGATTTTATATGTATAGTTTTGGATGATGTCAAGGGGGTCGTAGACCGCCTTTTTGGCATGATGGGGACAGACGCGGATACATTCGCCGCAGTCCACGCACAGCTCGGACAGGATAAGCGCCTTGCCGTTGCGCACCCGGATAGCCTGGGTAGGGCACCGTTTGATGCAGTGGATGCAGCCCTTACATTTGCCGCTGTCCAGCGTGACCGAATGAAAGCTTAAATCCAATCTGTAACACCACTTTCCCAAAGCGCGACGGAAAACCAAAGAGTCGAACCTTTAGTGGTTTTGTACCGCCATATACACGGTGGTACCCACGCCGATTTCGGTATCGATTTTCATATCGTCGGTATACTTTTTGATATTCGGCAGCCCCATACCAGCGCCGAAGCCCAAGGAACGCACATTGTCTGGCGCGGTGGAGTAGCCCTCCTGCATGGCCAGCTCCACATCCGGGATGCCTGGGCCTTTGTCCCGCAGCCACATCTCGATGCGGTCGGGCGCGATTTCCACGTCAATCACCCCGCCGCCGGCGTGGATGACCATGTTGATTTCTCCCTCGTACATGGCGATAGACACCCGCCGTATCGTATCGGAGGAAAAGCCGATTTTCTTTAGGGTGCGCTTGGTTTGACCGGAAGCCTCGCCTGCGCGGGTGAAATCGTCTCCCGGAACGTCGAAATGCAGCTGAATCGTTTCCGCCATCAGATATCGCAACCCCCTCGCAGGCCGTTGTCGTAGAGCAGACCGCAGGCCGTAAACATTCTATAGGGGGTTTTCATCAGCACGATTTCCCGGTCCTGCGCCAGCTGTACAACCGACTCGTCCGGCACCTTGCCTCGCACGAAAACGATACAGCGCATATCCATCATCTCGGCCGTGCGCACCACCTGGGGATTGATCAGACCAGTCAGCAGCACCGACTGGTCCTTCACAAAGGCCAGCACGTCGCTCATCATATCCGAGCCGCAGGCTGTGTGGACCTCCGTATCTAAATGATCCGCACAACAGATAACTTCCGCCTTTAAAATTTCTCTGATATCCTTGACCGTCATATTCGATACCTCCTAAATTAAATGAGGAGTTTGCGATAATTTTATTTATTATAACATATACGCCTGCAAACTTACAAGATGTTTTCTATAATCTGTCCATGAAAATCCCCGCCCGCAGAAAAGCGGACGGGGGAAAGGCTGATTATATATTTTGTTCGGGGCATCTGAGCGAAAATCTAAACATCGTTTTGACCCTTTAAAACACACGCTAGAGAGCCTCATAAAAATTTACGCCTATCTCCAAGCTCGGACTTGTACGGCGTAGCGGAACGCTTTGCTGCCGGAGGATTTTTTCAAAAAAGCATGTACAAGCGTTCTCCAAGCTGTGTCGCATAGCCGCAAAGGCCGTACGTCTCGCAGCGGAAACCGATAACATATTTGGGGGTCTTATTCCATATCCAGATCTTCTAGACATTTATCCAACTGCTGCAAAAGCTCTTCCTTTTTTTCGGCCGAGAGTTGTCGGAACTTTAACAGAAGTCCCTTTTCTTCGTCGGGCAGCGAGGCCAGGGGACTTTTTACACGATATATGGGCGGCAGAGAAGGCTCCTGAAACAGAATTCCATCGTCATCGCCGCCATAGATTTGTTCGCCTTCCGGTTGACTGACAGCGCTTGGCAGAGAAACGCCGGCCAGCGCGTCGATGGAAACCTTAAAAATTTTTGAAAGCTTATAAATCGTTGCGAAGGTAGGCAATGTACGGCCGCGTTCATAATAGGTATAGGTTGAACGCTCAATATTCAAGGCATCGGCTACCTGTTTTTGGGTCAACTCATGCTGTTCGCGCAATAGTTTCAGATTGGCAGCCAACATTTTCATAGCCGCGCACCTCCTGTAAATTTAGAGGTATTATAGCGAAACCTGTCGAATAGTGTTCATTTTGTGGAATCCAGTCACGGAACAGGTGAAAAAAAGAAAAAATCCACTTGACTACGGTAAAAATCCTTGCTATAATCTATAAGCTGTTTGCTGGAGTGGCTCAGTTGGTAGAGCAGCTGATTCGTAATCAGCAGGTCGTCGGTTCAAGTCCGATCTCCAGCTCCAAACGCC
>JAAVYX010000088.1 GCA_022791355.1 Clostridiales bacterium
GCGGTCGCCAGGTAGAGGCGCGTGAGCGCCGCGGTCGCCAGGTAGAGGCGCGTGAGCGCCTCGGCCGCCAGATGGTCATAGGCCGCTCGCTTAGATAACCGGCGTCCCGATCCAGTTCAAGGCCAGACCTTTATCCTGCGCCCCTTGCGCAAAACAATACCGAAACGCTTTTGCACCGAAGGTCCTAAGGCTCTGGTACCAAGGTCGACGCAAGCCGCTATCGGCCCTTCATCCGGACGGTCTGCGGCAAAATCAGTAAAATACCTTCTCCAAAAACAAACCCTGGGGCGGCGCGGTGGGACCGGCCCTGTTCCGGTTCCGGGAGGCCAGTATGTCCGGCAGCTCTTCCAGCCGGATTTTGCCCTGCTGAACGGCCGCCAGCGTCCCCGTCAAGATGCGCACCATATTATACAGAAATCCGTCGGCCGTGACCCGCAGACAGATCAGCCGCTCCCCCGTTCCTATCTCATGGGCTTCGGCCGAAAGGCCGGACAGGGTGCGGACCGTATCGACGACGCTGCTCCCGGCCGCCGAAAAACCGGCAAAGTCATGCCGGCCTAAAAAGGGCTTGCAGGAGGCCGCCAGCAACTCCATATCCACAGGGGAACGAAGCCGCCAAGCATAGGCGTCGTAAAAGGGATTGGGCCAGCGGCTGTTGTATATCTGATACCGGTAGGTTTTTCCCTTACAGTCGTACCGGGCGTGAAAGCCGGCGGAAACCTCCCGGCAGCCGCAGACCGCCATATTCCCTGGCAGATGGGCGTTGAGGGCGGCGGCCAGCTTTTCGGGCGGGATGGAGGAAGTCGTGTCCAAATGGCAGCAAAACTGTTCGGCGTGAACCCCCGCGTCGGTACGGCTGCAGCCGGTCACGCTAGGGCGGACGGCCAGCACCGCCTCCAAGGCGTTTTGCAGGGTTTCCTGCACGGTGACGCCGTTTTTCTGCACCTGCCAGCCGTGGTAGCCTGTTCCGTCATACCGGAGGGTCAGCAGCAGGCGGCGAGATTCTGACATGCGGGTTCCCCCCTTCCGCGCTTCTTTGGATAATTTCAAATGAAAAATTATTATAATATTGTATCACAACAATGGACTGAGTACAAGTTTTTCTATAGCAGGACTCTATGGAGGAACGTATTGCCGGGTTATAGCTGCGATAATTTCACACAATCGGATTGTATGAAATGCGTCTCCGAAAAATTTTCCGGTTTTCTCTTGAACCAGTCAAAAACATTTCCGCGAGCGCGTCTTTTGCGTGCGTTTTTTCGCGTAAAGAAAAGCACGCAAAAGGCCTTGGAAACCTACGTCCCCGCAAGACGGACGAGAAGCGGCCGTACCTGCCGGACAGCCGATAGATTTCCTCTTGTGTATCGTCGTAAAATCGTGTAATATGGATGAAAAGGAAACCGTTGGAAAACGGCCGCCGAACAGGCTAAAGACTGAACGGTAAAAATGGAGAATAAAGGAGTCGATTCGTATGTCATCCATCGCGTTAAGACCAACCGCCCTGAAAATCAAATCCGTCACTGCCCTTGCCGCGGTGATCGCCGCTGTGGCGCTGCCCCAGTTGTTTCACGCTGCGGGCCTTTTATCCGGCGCAGGCAGCGCGCTGGGCGCGGCTTTCCTGCCCATGCATCTGCCGGTGTTGCTGGCGGCTTTTCTAGGCGGTCCCGTCGTGGGGCTGACCGCCGGTATTGTAAGCCCACTGATCAGCTTCTTGCTCTCGGGAATGCCGTCGGCCGACCTCCTTCCTTTTATGACGCTGGAGCTGGCGGGCTACGGCTTGGCGGGCGGCCTTATGTATAAGGTCAAGCTGCCGGTCATTGTAAAACTGCTTGTCGCGCAGCTCGCCGGCCGCGCGGTCCGCGCTCTGTCCGTGCTGGCGGCGGTTTATCTGCTGCATGCGCAGACCGTACAGCCGGCTTCTATCTGGAATATGGTGACGGTCGCCCTGCCCGGCATCGTCCTGCAATGGGTCCTGATCCCCCTGCTTATGTACCGTATGGAGGGAATGAAAAAATATTATGTCTGATTTGGAGAAGGCCCGGCGCCTTTTGGAGCAGGAGGGCTATAGTTGCGTACTGTGTAAAGGCGGCGCGACCCATGTCAGCCGGAAACGGGGCGTGTCCCCCCTGCTGGGCTGGCTGGAGGACGGGCTGGACATGAGCGGTTTTTCGGCTGCGGATAAAATCGTGGGCAAAGCGGCGGCCATGCTTTTCGCGCTGGGCGGCGTGAAGGCGGTCTATGCGCCGGTCATGAGCGAGAAGGCGGCCGCGCTTCTGGAAAAGCAGAAGGTCGCGGCGTTCTACGGACAAACGGTCCCCGCCGTCATCAACCGGGCGGGCGACGGGATTTGCCCCATGGAACAGGCTGTGTCCGGTCTGGAAGATCCGTCGAAGGCCCCCGAGGTTCTGCGCGGCGCATTAGCGGCGCTGCGGGCGCAGGCGGAACCTAAAAACTGCAAATCGGATGTGTAAGTCAAACCGGGGCGGCCGATCCATTCGGCCGCCTGATTTGCCTTTGCGGCAAAGATTGTGGCCTGATTGCGCTTTTATTGAAAGGGTGGAATTTCGCGGCAATCGCGCTTTCCTACTTTAGATGCTTGGGAGATCGTCCCAGTTCTTGCGCAATCTTTCCGATTGCATATCCTTTGACGCAAAATAATAGCATCTTTTTTCTCTCATATAGTGTAAGACGCTTACTTGAATTGTTGGAAAACCTTGTGATTCAGTAAGGCGGTGAGATCTATGTATAAAAACAAGGAACGAACAAATAAAGCGTGGCTCCATGCAAAGTCAGTAAGTTGCGACGATTGCATGGAGTAATAGATGTCGCAAGTTTAATATGCTGGCTTTGCCACTTGATCGTTATGCTCAAGGAGGAAGCCTACATGAAATATATCAACGCCAAAAATATTCTTCCTGATGTATTAGTTGCCGAATTGCAGCAATACATTCAGGGGAGCTACTTATATATCCCTGCGGTACAGGGCCAACAACGGACTTGGGGCGAGGCATCAGGATATAGAAAAGAACTGCAACTAAGAAATGAACAGATAGCGAAAGATTATCGAAGTGGAGCATCTATTGAATATTTATCGGATAAATACTTTTTATCTGTTCATACTATACGGAAAATAATCTATAAGAAGTAATGAGAAGGGGTTGCCAACGTGCAACCTCTTGTTTTGTGTAAAGAACGCTACAGAAACTTTTTGTAGATTAAATTTGGAGCGCCCATTTCGGTAAAATAGTAGCAGAATATTCTTGGAGGTGAATAAAATGGACAAGTCAAATAGCGCTCTTTATCCCCGGTCTACGGATAAAGAAACGGTTTATCTGAAAAGTGTAGTTTCAGGCCCTAACATCGAGGTGGGTGCATTTACAATGTATAACGACTTTGTAAATGATCCGATACTGTTTGAGCGAAACAATATTTTATACCATTATCCCGTAAATCACGATAAGCTGATTATCGGAAAATTCTGCTCTATTGCTTGCGGAGCAAAGTTTGTTTTTAACAGCGCCAATCATACTTTGGCGTCTCTCTCAACATACCCTTTTCCCATCTTCTTTGAAGAGTGGGGATTAGATGTTAAGGAGATCACTGCCGCCTGGGACAACAAAGGCGATATCATAATCGGCAATGACGTTTGGATTGGGTACGAGGCGGTTATCCTCTCCGGCGTTACGATTGGCGACGGAGCAATCATCGGAACCCGCGCTGTTGTAACTAAAGATGTGGCCCCTTATACGATTGTTGGCGGTCTGCCGGCGAAACCAATTCGGAAACGCTTTTCAGATGAGAAAATTGCAAAGCTCTTGGAAATACAATGGTGGAATTGGTCAAATGAGAAAATTGCAAAGAACATCCAGGCAATACAATCAGGCGATATAGCGCAGTTACAATAGGGCATCCGCAAAGCGCCGGGATAATAAAAAAACCGTTGTAATGACGCATGGCGCTCTCGGGTTACTTTTTGTTCTTATCGAACGTCAGTATCCCTGCGCCTTGCGTCATTTTCCTTTCCTGCCGCACTTACGTTGTACGCGCAAGCTTGGGGCCTCAGGCGAACAGCCAGAATGGCCAACGGCCGTTTGTTCAGACGCCTCAAGCGAAAATCTACATGCCGAGAATTTTGATTAATCCGCCTGTCGCCTTTTCTGCGCACATATACGCTCCGCGTATGTTTAACCGGATGGCCGCTGATAACAGCGTCAATCTGAAACAGGATTCCAGAAGGGCCGCGCACAACCGATTCCTGTCGTAGAGAAAGAGCGGGATCCGGCCGAAGCCGTCCCGCTCTTTTTCTTCTCATACCGATTTGGATATGAGGTGCGACCAGGTCTGTAAGCCGAGTTCTGTCTTGAACGACCATCTATCTAGGCCGGGGATTGCTCCCCGGCTCCAGCCACCTTTCAAAGCACGCCGGGCAAGCGTATCGCTTTCTTTGGTGTTGCTCCGGATAGGGTTTACAGGGCCGCGCGGTCTCCCGCGCGCCGGTGAGCTCTTACCTCGCCTTTCCACCCTTACCGCCTCACGGCGGCGGTATATCTCTGTTGCACTTTCCCTAAGGTCACCCTCGGCGGCCGTTAGCCGCTATCCCGCCCTGCGGAGCTCGGACTTTCCTCAGCCGCCGAAGGCTGTCCCCCGGCGGCCGCGGCCGTTCGGCCTGCTCACGAAAAAAAGTATAGCACAGATTCGTCCCGTCCGCAAGAAGCAGTCCGCATATTTTGAAAGGGCGCAGCCGGCTTAAACCTTATTTTTCTTCCCTGGTCAGGCGAATTTCCATCTGCCGTAGAATTTGGACGTGGCGTTCCTCGTCTAGGATAATCCGGTTTAATATTTCACAGATATATTTATCGCCAATCCAGTCCGCCTGCCGCCGGTACTGGGCAATGGCGGCCCGCTCTCCCTCCAGGGCGTTGCACACCAGCCGTCGGGGCGTGCGGGTGTAGGAGTTGCAGGCCGGGGTCCAGTAAACCGGCCGGCCCCTGTCGGGATGCCAGAGCCGTGGGTCGGCCCCAAGCAGGCAGGCCAGCTCGGCAAAGGTATTTAGATGATGCATTTCCACCATGCTGATTTTGCGGAAGGTCTCGGATAGGTCCGCATAGGTCTCCCGCAGCACGACGCTGTTATAAACATAGAGACTGATGGTAGACATCTCCGAATCGCAGCTTCCCATATTGGCCAACATGGCAGCCGCGTATTTGGTATTACGTCCCTCGACCCGGACAGGCGGATAAGGCGCGCTGTCGGCAAAAGACATTTTCGAATCCTTCGTATCCATAGAGTCGCCCCCTCATGGTTTTTGTATAATTTATGCTTGGGGGAACTTGGACTATTCCGACTCTAAAATATATGATCCGCATACATTTTTGCGAGGTCTTCAATGGGCCGCAATCAAATCTGCATATTTTCGTTTTGATATAGCGGGAAGCTTCTCGGCAGATTTGCTTTTTTTATTTAGAGTCTGTTTTCAAACGTTAAAAGGGTGTATGCTTTTGCTTTCCGATCGTTCGCTTCCCTACAGACCGACTTTCGCTTCAGCATGAGTCCTCCCGATTTTTACGGGGACTCATGCTGAAGCGGACAAATAAGGCGCAGGCATTCATGCGGTTACGCTGCGCCGGGGCTGCCGCGGCGTTCCGCGGGAACGCATGATTATACGCCGTTTGATTTTCGACAATCAAATTCTCTATCGTCCAAGAGGCAACTTAGGCTCTCCTTTTCAAATACTGCATAAAATAAAGCAAAAATTAACCAAAATAAAGCAAGATTTTTCTTGTTTTCTTCTCAAAGATTCCGTATGATATAGGCAGCGAAGCTGAAAAAGCGCAGACGGCGTTTTTTCATCGGCGGCTGCCCGCCCGCCGGCGCGCAAAGCGCGCCTTTGTTTTTTGCGTAGTCCAAGGTAAGGCTGCGGGACGGCCTTCTGGGGCGGGAATGCGCCGCGGTGTAAGATTCTTTTGCGCCGCTTTGGCTACCATACACAGCGCATGACGCCGTATTTTGCCGGGTCGGCGGCCGGCCGCGTCCTATCCCCAGCGCCTTATTTAAGATTGCCGCCGAAGTTAGGATGAGAAAGTATGCCGTATTACAAGCGACACATGCAGGATCAGATTAACCGGGCCATTGTGGAAACCAAGCATCGGGTCTACACCGTGGTCGAGCCTCTGACGGTGGAGGCCTTCCGCACCGACGAGCCGGTTCCCTACGCCGAGCGCGCCTCCGGCGAGCGTATCACCCCCGCTTTCGGTGAAAAGTGGGGTAAGCTGTGGGACTGCGCCTGGTTCCACGCCACCGGAACCGTACCCGACGCCTGCGCCGGCAAAGAGGTTGTGCTCAAAATCGATATCAGCGGCGAGGCCTGCGTGTTTAACGAAAAGGGCGAGCCGGTGAAGGGCCTGACCACCTTCACGGTTATGTGGGAGGCGGCCCCCGGCTCCTCGGGCAAGCGGATTTACAAGTTCTTGAAGGAGGCCAAGGGCGGCGAGCCGGTGGATATCTGGTTCGACGCCGGCAACAACGACCTGTTCGGCAACGAGCAGGGCTCTATGCTGCGGGACTGTCATATCTGCACCTTAAACGAGAATATCCGCCAGCTTTACTATGACTTCATGGTCTTGAACGACCTGCTGCGCTGCCTGCCCGAAAAGTCCTCCCGCAGGGAACGGGTTTTCTTCAAGCTCTATAAGGCCGCCTGCCTGCTCAAGTCCTATTCGGACGAGGAGGTTTTGGCCGCCCGGGCCGTATTGAAGGAGGAGCTGGATAAGAAGGGGGGCGACCCTTCCGTCAAGGTGACGGCCATCGGCCATTCCCATATGGATTTGGCCTGGCTCTGGCCCATCCGGGAGACCAAGCGTAAAGTCGCCCGTACCTTTGCCACCGTTTTGGAGCTGATGGAGCGGTATCCCGATTACCGGTACGGCGCAAGCCAGCCCCAGCAGTACGAGTGGGTCAAGGAGCTGCACCCGCAGATGTACGAGGATATCAAGAAACGGGTGAAGGAGGGCCGCTGGGAGCTCCAGGGCGGCGCCTGGGTGGAGGCCGACGCCAACGTCCCCTCGGGCGAGTCTTTGGTCCGCCAGCTGCTCTACGGCAAGCGATTCTTTAAACAGGAGTTCGGCCAGGAGGTGGACAACTACTGGCTGCCCGACGTTTTCGGCTACTCGGCCGCTTTGCCCCAGATTCTCAAGAAGTCCGGCGTGGACTACTTCATGACCCAAAAGCTCTCCTGGAACGAGCACAACCGCTTCCCTCACCACACCTTCAACTGGGAGGGCATCGACGGCACCAAGGTGTTGGCTCACATGCTGCCTGAGGACACCTACAACGGCGCGGCCACCCCTTGTGGGGTGCATAAGATCGACGCGGACTATCTGGACAGCGGGGTCTGCGACGAGGCCCTCATGCTCTTTGGTATCGGAGACGGGGGCGGCGGCCCCGCGCCGGCTCATCTGGAGCAGCTGGACCGTATGAAGGACCTGAACGGCCTGCTGCCGGTGGAGCAGGGCTTTGCGGCCGACTTTTTCCATCGCATCGCGGGGAACATGGCCGACTATATCACCTACAAGGGCGAGCTCTATCTGGAAAAGCACCAGGGTACCTACACCACCCAGGCCAATAACAAAAAATATAACCGGCTCATGGAGCTGAACCTCCACGAGCTGGAGTTCGCCGCCGTGCTGGCCGCCGAGGTCGAGGAAACGGCCTACCCCCGAGAGGAGATCGACGCGATTTGGAAGGAAATGCTCCTCTACCAGTTCCACGATATCCTGCCCGGCTCCTCCATCAAGCGGGTCTACGACGAGTCGGTGCCCCGGTACAGGGCGCTGCTGGCCCGGGTGCGGGAGCTGACCGACGGGTACTATCAGCGTTTTGCGGCGGCGGTGGGCGCACCGGCGGGGGCGGTTATCGCTTTCAACTCCACCTCCTATCAGCGTCAGGAATGGGTGCAGACCAAAAACGGCCCCGTCCGGGTCGCCGTCCCGCCCATGGGCTACGCTGTGGCGGAGGGGACGGCGGCTCCCGTCCGCGACCTTACGGCGGGGGCTCTGTCCATCGAAAGCGATAAGGTCAAGGTGGTCTTTAACGAGGACGGCTCCATCGCCTCGGTCTACGACAAGGCGCTGGGCCGCAACGTCCTGGCCGAGGGCAGCCGGGGGAACGTGCTGGCCCTGTACGAGGACAAGGGAGACTGCTGGGATATCCCCATCACCTACCGGGACAAGGCCCCCGACCAGTTCAAGCTGGTTTCCCAGAAGGCCTATATAGACGAGAGCATACCCGCCGCCGTCATGGAGCAGGCCTACGCCTACGGCAATTCCACCCTGACCCAGAAGATTCGGATTCAGTCGGGGGAGGGAAGAGTGGACTTCGTCACCCATGCGGACTGGCATGAGAACGAGCTGATGCTCCGCGCCTCCTTCCAAACCGCCGTGCTGACCGACCAGGCGGCCTGCAATATCCAATTCGGCAAGCTCTACCGTTCGGCCGTCAACCGCACCAGCCAGGATATGGCCCAGTTTGAAATCTGCTGCCATCAGTACGTCGATCTGTCCGAGGCCGACTTCGGCGTGGCCCTGCTCAACAACTGCAAGTACGGCCATTACGTCAAGGACGGGATGCTGGATATCAACCTTTTGCGCAGCCAGAACCATCCCGGCAAGGAGGCCGACCGGGGCGAGCACGACTTCACCTATTCCATCTATTCCCACGCCGGCAACGAAATCCAGGGCGGCGTGACCAAGGAGGCCCGCCGGCTCAACCAGCCCCTCAAGCTGTATACCCTTCCGGGAGGCGGCGGACTGGAGCCGTCGGCCAGCCTGTTCAGCGTCGACCGGGAGAACGTGGTGGTCGATACGGTGAAATTCGCCGAGGACAGCCGGGATATTATCCTGCGGGTCTACGAGGCCGAGGGAATGCGGGGCAAGGCCCGTATTTTCCTGCCCGCCGGAATCAAGAAGGCCGTCCTCACCAATTTGATGGAGGAGGAAGATCGGCCGCTGGAGCTGAGCAAAGGCTGCGTGACCCTGGACTTCGGCCCCTATACAATCCATACGATTAAGCTGGTAAAATAAGAAGTTGAGACAACAGGCGAAGCGCGCAGATAGACGAGAAATTTTTTCGGCTGAAAGAGAAGAAACGCGCAAGAACCCTGGCGGATTTCAAACGTTTATGACGCCGGCCGCCGGAAAATTATCCGTCGAGACGCCTACTGCCGTCTATTGGTACAACTTTCTAAACGCGCCAAGATAAAACCGCCTCTGCGGACCCTAAACAGGTCCGCAGAGGCGGCGCTTCTTTATAGCCAATAGAATCTTCTAAAGGGAACCTATCCCCGTTTGCTTACTTGATAAGGCGGCGCTTGCTCATCTAAAAACAGTTGAGGATAGGCTTCCAGCTGCTTAAATATCTTTTAATCCAGGGGCGCATAATCGTAAAGCTCTCATAGGTGTATTCCCGTTTATTTTCGAGGTCCAATTTGATAAAGGACTTGTTTCATCCAGAAAATAAGCTTTCGTTTTGTTTTTCGTCTATATTTTGACCTGATCGATAGACAATGCCAGTCTTCCCCGATTCATACGGATAAATCGACTATGCAGGTGTCGCCGATATACTTACTAATATAATGTATGTCGATTTTACGATGCGCCAGAATCGTTTTATCCGGCGTAGATGGAATACAGCGGGACCTCCGTCACGCCTGACGGGCCAAAACCTTGCAGAGCTCCATCACGTCTTCGATGGTAATAGAGCCGTCGCCGTTCAAATCCCCCCGCTCTAGCTCGACTGCCGTAGGCTTGCTTCCTGCGCTTTGCCGGGCAAGTACCTTGCAGAGTTCCATTACGTCGTCTATGGCGATCCTACCGTTTCCGTTCATGTCGCCAACGGAATGGATGGGGCCTCCCGGGATGTACTTCGGATTTTCCCAAGAGCAGCCGTCTTGGTTTACCGCATGGATATCGCCGTAAGCGGGCGGGGCCTGCGGCGGCTCTACATAGTAGTCGCCTTCGTCGGCCTTATTGTAAAATTCAGCATACCAGCTTTCGCCGTCCTCGCAGCGCAGATACCCGTTCTCAAACTGCTGATAGAGAATCGGGATACCGCCCTCCATCCGCCAGTATTGATTGGTGATGGGATTGCCGGACTGCCAGTTATGAACCCCGCCGCCGTTGATGTAATACTCGGCCGGCGCGTCCCGCATGACGATGACCTGGCAGGTTTCCGGGTCCGCGCAGATTAGTGCCGCCCAATTGTTAAGCGCAAAAGCGCCTTCGGCGATGGAATTTCCACCGTCAAAATCCTGGCTTACAATGGTATATACTTGACCGTTTACATCCGTCCCCGCCCAACTGTGGACAAGCTCTCCGGAGGAATCCCCAAAGGAAAAATTTCCATCCTGCGGTCTTTGGGCGTGGAGGGTTTGGGCCCACTGATAGGCTTCTTTAAAGCGCTGTGTAATAACCGCTTCCTTACCGTCAAAGGCCGCGGGAAGCCCGCCCGCGCCGATTACGCCTACAAGGGACGCGTCGGCCGAGGCCGAAAACAGGGCGGACGCTGCTAGCGTAATGGATATTGCCGTTGCTAACCATTTTTTCATAGAAACCGCTCCTTTACAGAATGTGTCGTCTGCCTCCAGGGAACAATACGGATTTACCAATCCTCCCCTTGGCCGAACCCTTACCATTGATGCCCGAAATAGAGGATAAAACGATCCCGCTCCATCACAGCCGCGCCGTAAACCCGCCCGTGATTCCAGCCGCCGTCCGCGCCGCCCGGTTCGCAAATGGACAAATAATACTCCCATTGGTTGGTAATCGTAATAAATCCTGTGAAGTCATGTCCTACGTCTGGAATATAGGTATGCTCGGCCTCGTCGGCGGGAACCGCAGTTGCCTGGACCTGGGCCAGCGCCTCCTGGAAGGCCTCCGGCTCATAGCCTACCAAAAGCTCGGTTCGGCCAGTGCCTTGCAAAAACTGAGGCTGGTAGCACATTTTGGCAATCGTGGCGTCGGCGGGAATGCGTTTGGGGAAAATTTTCATTCCGCCGTGCGGGTAACCGTTCACCCGCAGCGCACGGGAATAGTAGAGGGTGCTGGTGACGGGCGGGGAAAGCCCCTCGGTAAATAACAGGGTTATGGGATTGTTGCACAGGCCGTTTACCCACACGCAGACCGCCGCCAGAAGACAGCAGAACAGAAGGGGCGGCGCGCCGTGCAGCCTTTGCTTCAGAGTGACGAGCAGCAGCAAAAAAAGCAGCGCGACGGGAAGGGCTGCAATCAGGACATGTTCCCAGGCGGGAATCACGCAGCACCAATGGCTGTAGACGGCGACCAAACCGAAAACAGCTATAAAGATCAGCAGAAAAATAAGGCTGAGGACGCTTAGGGGGTTGAAGCCCGCCCAGCGGGAGAGAAAGGAAAAGCGGGGGTCCGCATGCTGGGACAAAAACTGATTAAGCTTTTTCGTTATCCGCATCGTCTCTCCACTCCAATAGATCCCCGGGCTGGCAGTCCAGCGCGCGGCAGATTTTATCCAGCGTCTCCAGCCGGACGGCCTTGGCCCGGCCGGTTTTTAAAATAGACAGATTGGCCTGGGTGATGCCGATGCGTTCGGCCAGCTCTAGCGAACGCATTTTCCGTTTGGCCAGCATCACGTCAAGATTGATAATAATCATAATGGGATCCCTTCTATATCGTCAGTTCGTTTTCTTCCCGGAGGGCGGCAGCTTTATATACTAAGTGAGAGGTCACTGTGGCCGCCACCGATACGGCTATGCCCGCAAAGACGACCAGACAGCTCAGAAAGGCTACTCCCGGATGGCTGCGGCCCAAGGCCAGCAGCAGCAGGTTGCCGGCAAAGAAAAAGACCGTATCTCCCGCCGCCAGAGCAGCCACCCGCTGCAAACGACGGGCGTTTTTATAGCAGAAGGAATTATCTCGTTCGATCTCCCCGGCGATTTTCCAGCCGTAGACCAAAACCGCATAACAGGGCAGGGCGGTCAGCCATAAAAAGATGAGCCAGGGCCAGTAAGAACCAGAAAGAGCGCCGCCCGCGGCCAGCTCCTGGCCCCAGAAGGGAAGCAGATAGGCGTAAACCGCCGCGCCGCAGACGCCAGTTCCCCCAAGGATGCCCTTGAGCCATAGGGCCAGATGGGATTGCTTCATCGTTTTTTCCTCCTTATTGCTTTGTTTTACCTATATTATATGCGTCGGATTCAATAAAGTCAATATATAATTATTGATTTTCAATAATTATATATTCAGTTTAGGCTGTTTGGCCGCATTGCGCATGGTATATAGGCATAGCGTATAGTAAATAGCAATTCGATTTATATATGCGTGCTCAATAGCAAGCGGATTAGACCCGTTTACGGGTTGCCGTACATGTGATGCTTTGATTTTTTTGATGCCCCTTACGGGTCTAAGCTGGCAAGAGGCCTTTTAGGACCCCTGCGAGCCGCCTGTTTATGAACTTACCAATATTCGAATCTGTATGGATTAGGCGTTTTGTAATTGAGTTCGTAAAATAAACTTTCATTGTCAAAGCAACCGACATAGTCCTCGATAAATGAGGGTATCTCCTCGGCGACGCGCAAATTAAAATCTGTCCCCGTTTCTTCTTTTATCCAACCGTTTATGGATTCGATTATTGGGTTGTCCGTTGGAGTTCCTGCTTTTGACATAGAGCCTTTTCTTTCTCTAAATCAGCCCAAACAGTCTGTTTTTGTCTGCAATCGTGCTTCTATCCGGCCGCCCCTTGGCCATATAACTAATAAATGGGGGTGCGGCCAATGGAAAGAAAATATCTATCGGAGAAGGAGCTCCTGACCCTCACCGACGACCGGCGGCTTTGCTATGTCAGCGGGGCCATCCTGGAGGAGGGGCGGCAGGTGGGATACATGGTTCGGCAGACCCCTCTGTTCCCGGACGACTCGGGCTGGCGCTTTTTCGCCGGAGGCGAAGCGGGCAGCCGTCTGCGGTCCGGGGCCAGCGGCTTCTATCCCCTCAATACCCTCTGCAACTACGACCGGCAGGTTCTTCCCCTGCTGGACGCGCTCGTTGGGGCTGCCTTTGTACGCACCGGCGCGGCCCTGGCCCCGTTGGACTCGTTGGATTCACCGGACTCGACTGCCCCAGCGGGCTCCCCAAATTCTATAGACCCGCCGCATGTATCGGATATCCTTCCGACTATTTCCCAAGAAAAGGCCGGGTCCGAAACCGTTAGCGCGCTCCTGCGCAAAAAGATTAGGAGACTGCCAAAAAACAGCCGGGCAGGAAATCTTGACATAACTCCTCCCCTGCGGGTCCGCCCGAAACAAGTAAGCGGACGCATAAAGACGCATAAAGGATAAAAATTTTATTCGTTGCTTCCCGCAAGGAACGCTTCTAAAGGTTTGGTTGAAAGCCAACCCAGGACGTCGCAAAGAGGTTTGGCTAACTGCCAGACCGGGATAGCAGAAACTCGAAGCGCTAGAGTCTCTCGCAAAAATATAAGCAAAGCGTATCATTTCCTCTGGTACCGACAAAAAAGCAAGTGGGACAAACGGGCGCAAATAAGAGAAAACCAGAGGAAAAGGACGAGAAACCAAGTTTAGATAAAATTTTTGCCGGATTTTTTGAGAAAAAACAAAAAATCCCTTGACATATGCGGGTTTTCGCTCTATAGTATAGCTTGCACGTTTTTGCATCTGCGCCGCGCCTCTAGTAGTCTGCTAAGTCAGAAAATAGCAATTCGTTTGGGCCGGATTCATGCATGGCGGAGTTATCCCACCGTCGTCTTCCGCCTTATCCTTCACGAATCCTTCTTCAAACAAATTTGTTATCCTTGCTTGGTGGAATACTGGGAAAAGTGCGCGGCCGAAAAAAGTCTCCGTCAAATTTAGAAAGGGACGGGGGCGCGCGGGTAAAACCGCGCAAATGCGGCGTCAAGTCTCGCGCCGTAGTTCCTGCGCCCGGTACCGTCGTAGGCCGGGCCGCAAGAGAATTACGAAAAACCCTTTGCGGAGGGCGCCCGACAGAGATGCCGCGGGTATCGCGGGGATTTCCCCCGCGAAACTTGTGTCCGCAAAGGGGGATGCTTAAATGACACAAAATACGAATATTATCGATCTTCGGAACATTGTGGTGAAATTTGACGACGAGACCGTCCTTAAGGGCATCGATTTGTCCATAAGGGATAAGGAGTTCGTCACCCTGCTGGGCCCCTCGGGCTGCGGCAAGACCA
>JAAVYX010000089.1 GCA_022791355.1 Clostridiales bacterium
CTTATGTGTAGAATATGACGGCAATTCCGATTTTTCAAACTGCCCCTAATCAAAAAAGGAAAAAACACCAAGCACAAAACAGCCAAATCAAAAAAGAGAAAAATAGGTGTGATTTAATATCACAAAAAAGCCCCGGTCATGCCGCCCCCCCTCCCCGCATATAAATAAAAAAACAAAAATCATCCTGCTTAAAGGGAAAGAAGGCGGTAAAATGACCATCTGTATTCGGGGCAAGCGTCTGGTCATGGCGGCTGTGGCGCTGGTGGTCTGCGCCGCAGTAGCGGCGGGGGGCTGTCTTCTGCACGGGGCCCTGGCCGAGGAGAAGGAGCGGCAGGAGAAGTCCTTTATCAAATGGGTGGATTTCAACGTCCCCTACGATATGCTGGAAAAGGCTCTGAAGCTGGATCTAGACTCCCACCAAAAGGACGAGGCGGTCAAGCTGAACTGGGTGGAGCTGTTGGCCTACACCGCCACCCGCAGCGGCGGCAACTGGTCGGGAGTTAAGACGGCCAAGCTGGAGGAGCTGGCCGCCCTGCTCCGGCAGGGCAAGACCATGGAGGAGTTAACGGCCAACCTCAAGCACTACTCTTATTTTTTGGAGGCCTACACCGCCGTGCTGGGCGGACTGGTGGGCAATTACGAGGTGCAGGTGAAGGCCGAGGGCAGCGAGGAAATGCGGTGGGAGAGCCGGTACGGCCTCATGGCCTTTTCCCCCATCGCCAAGAACTATCCCTACAACGACTACGACGACTTCGGCAACAGCCGGGACTACGGCTTCAAACGCAAGCATCTGGGCCACGACCTCATGGGCGCAACCGGCACCCCCATCATAGCGGTGGAGGGGGGCGTGGTGGAGGCCCTGGGCTGGAACCAGTACGGCGGCTGGCGTATCGGCGTCCGCAGCTTCGACCAGAAGCGGTATTACTACTACGCCCATCTGCGTCAAAACTTCCCTTACAACAAGGCCCTGCGGGTGGGGTCGGTGGTGCTGCCAGGAGACGTGATCGGATATCTGGGCCATACCGGCTACAGCGCCAACGAAAACGTCAACAACATCCGCCAGCCCCATCTCCATTTTGGAATACAGCTGATCTTCGACGAGTCCCAGAAGGAGGGCAACAACGAAATATGGATCGACTGTTATCAGCTGGTCAGGCTGCTGCGGCGGCATCAGTCCGAGGTGGTCAAGGACAGGGAAACCAAGGAGTACAGCCGAGTATACGATATCCGGCCGGCGGGGCAGCCCCAGCGGTCCAACCCGGAAAACGTCCCCGACCCTCTGGCCGAGGACCCCGGAGAGTCGGCCTCCTCCGAAGAGTAAAGAAAAAAGAACGCCGCTGGCTGCAAACCGGCGGCGTTGGACTGTCGAAAAGGGATCGCGCAGGCTTTCCAATGCCACAACTGACGACACATGCCTAGCGACCATGCGTCGGTTGTGGCAACGGCAAATCCCATAATCATGGGATTTGTCGGGGGGAGCTGGAAGGGGGAGCTGACCCCCTTCCAGAGCTTGTTGTCAAGCGCACGCCGCCGGCCGCAAACCGGCGGCGTTCGACTTTTCAGGCTTGCTTGCGCCGTTTTCAAGCAGTATAATATTCGCAGACGGCCGTAATACCGGCGAGCGGTCCCCGATGCCAAGCCCTATCCTGCGGTCTGCCCTTCCGGCGGCGCGGGCGAATAAGTCTTGGGGCCGGAAAGAGAAAAAAGAAGCAAAACGCGCGGCTGGGCGCGTTTTAAGGAGGATGCAGGAATGAAAAGATTTTTGATCGGCCTGTGGATTGGGGCTCTTTTGCTGTCCTTTGCGGCGGTTCCGCTCAATGCGGCGGCCCTGGAGGGCGGCGCGTTGGCTGCGGATCCGGCCGGCGAGGGCTTCACCGGCACGAAAAACACCGCCGCTTGGAAGCCCGAAGCGGGAGTCGATTACGAAAAGTATGACTTTTTAGGCAGAGGCGAGGAGCTTTTAAAAGAGGTGCAGGCGGCCTATCCGGACTATACGGTCGCCTATCGTCTGGACGGGCAGGCTGCCAACGCCGATACGCTGAACCGGATGGTAAATGTGATGGCCGTCTACAAGGACGCGGACCCTGCCGCCAAAATCCTGACGGTGGAGGCCGACTCTATTACGATACGGCTGCAATGCGAGTATACCGACCTGAGAGGAAGCGCGGGCAGCTTTATGTCGGTCAGCTTTACCACCAATCTGCCTTCGATATTTCTTGCGAGTATCAGCGCGGACCCGAATGACCGTAACGGAGAGATCCGCCAGGATAATATTCGGCCGACGGGCGAAAAGGGGACCTATACGGCCAAGGTCAAGCTGACCATCCCCTATGTGCAGGCCGGCCGGTACTACCTGAATTTCTTTAACGACAGCTGGAACGCGGGCTATCCCCACCTGCTCAGCGTCCCCCTCGACATAACCGAGGGCGCTCATTCCGACAGTCCCTATCATCTGCTCTACGCGGGGGACTGGGATATGATTACGGCCGAGGGGTATCAGGAAAGCCTGACCCAGCTCTTTTATAACAGCTATCCCAGACTGTACGCCCGCTTCGGCCTGGGCAGCGAACCGAAAACCATCACCTTTACAGCCGACAAGGCGTATGACGGCGTGGCCTACAATCTAGGGCAGAATATCGTCGTTTCGGTGGACTACGCCAACAGGAATCCGCGGGACATCGGTTTTTTCTCCCACGAGATCACCCATGCGGTGCAGCAGTACAGCAAGATGAGCTATGACGGCGACCATCCCGACGAGGGGCTTTGGTGGATTGAGAATATGGCCAACTACGGCGGCTTCCGCTATTTCCATTGGTCGGACGCCGACTATGTGCAGATCTATCGGGCCGACGATCCCTCTCTCCAGGACTGGGGCTATCAGGCTTATGGCAATAACAAATGGTTTTTCGCCTATATGGACGCCAAATATCCCACCGTAAAGAATGCGGACGGCACACTGAAATACGGGCTGATCGATTCCATCAACCGGCTGATTAAGACCTATGCCGGAAGCGATCAGCTCAGCGCCAATCCCAAAAATCCCGATACGCCCTTCAGTAAAATCGTCAAGGATATCACCGGCTACGACTGCATAGAAAGCCTGCGGCTGCATTACGTCGAGGAGTTGAAAAGCGGCAGCTGGAGCTTTACGGGCTTTGGAGATTACGCCGACAATTTTATCACCGAGGACCTGCCCGGCGTGCCCAACCCCGATTATCCCGCGGTAACCGCCAAGCAGCCGGGCGGCAAAACGGCTCAAAAACTCGGCGAGGTGGTGACCGGCGAGGGCAACCTCTGTCTGGACGGGTCGATTCACAGGTTTTCCGGGCAGACGAACAGCGGCGAGGGGGCCGCGCTGCTCATCGACGGAAACGAGAATACCAAATGGTGTTCCACAACCGGCGCGGTAAACGATCAGACCTACTGTCTGGACGGAACCCGGCAATGGGTGATTATTGATCTGGGCGGATGGAAAAGCTTCGACACTTATACGATTTTCAATACCCACTCAAAGGAAGGCTTCGGAAACATGACCGAGTGGGAACTGCTCACGTCGGACGACGGGAAGAGCTGGACGTCGGTGGATTATCAGCCCGCCTGTAACGAGGCCAAGGCCTCTTTTGACATAGGCAAGCAAAGCGGCCGTTACCTGTTGCTCAAAGCCTATAATCCCGACGACGGGGGCCCGGGTACGATTCGGCTGTATGAATTCCAGCTGTTTAATCGGAGCAATCAACCGGACCCGGTAGAGCCCGCGGTGAGCGAACAGGCCGAGCGAATCGAGCGGAAAATCGCCGCCATCGGCAAGGCGGACTATTCCGTAGCCTGCGGCGAACGCATCCAGACGGCCCGCGCGGCTTACGACGCGGCTGCCGCCGAGGTGCAAGGTATGGTTTCCAATCTGGCCGTCCTGGAGCAGGCCGAGGCCGCCTACGCCGCCTTCTTTGAGGGCGTCCGCAAGGTGGAAAACGGGAACGAGATCACGCCTATCGCCGGTCCCGGCGATGGAGACGAGAAGTTCGACAATATGTTCGACGGAAAGCTGGACACCAAGTTCGGCGCCTGGGACCCTGGCGATCCCATCCTCTTCTCGGCAGACAAACCCATTGCCGTCAAGTATTACGCCTTCACCACCGGCGCCGACAGCGGCCAGTGGCCGGGCCGCAATCCCAAAAACTGGACCCTGTACGGCTGCAACGATTACACGCCCGAACGCGACGGCGACTGGAAGGTTATCGACGCTGTGGAGGGCAACGGCGACCTGCCCGATGCCAACTGCGTGGAGGTGCGCTTTGCCGTGGACGCTCCCGCCGCTTACCGCTTTTACAAGCTGGTGTTCCGCAATCACCCCACTTGGCTTCAGCTCTCTGAGGTCGGTTTGTACGCGCTGGACGCGGCGGTTGAGCTGGCCGATTACGCGGCGGTGGACGCGGCCCTCGCCAAGATTCCCAAGGACCTGTCGGTTTACACCGACGCTTCCGCAGCGGCCTTGCAAAGCGCCGTAAACGCAGTTGTTCGGGAGCTGCCCATCACCGAGCAGACGACGGTGGACGGTTACGCGGAGGCTATTCAGCGGGCTGTCGCCAAGCTAGCCTACAAGGACGCCGACTATCAGAAGGTCAACGACGCCATCAAAAGGGCCGAGGCGCTGGACCAGTCCCTATATAAGGACTTCTCGGCCGTAACCAAAGCGATTGCGGCCGTGGTTCGCGGAAAGAACATTACCGAGCAGGCCGCGGTAGACGCTATGGCCAAGGCCATTGAGGAAGCCGTGGGCAAGCTGGAGTTTAAACCGGCCGATTACGCGGCGGTGGACGCGGCCATTGCCAAGGTCCCCGCCGACCTATCCGGTTACACCGACGCTTCCGCAGCGGCCTTGCAAAGCGCCGTAAACGCAGTTGTTCGGGAGCTGCCCATCACCGAGCAGGCCGATGTGGACGCTATGGCCAAAGCGATTGAGGAGGCTGTCGCCGGCCTTCAGAAAAAGTCTGACAGCCCCGGCGAAACCGTCCCAGGCGATATGAATAAGGACGGCAAGATTACGATTCAGGACGTGATGGAGGCCTGTAAGGCGCTGGCCCGTCAGTCGGCCGGCAAAGCCCCTACCGCGGATGAGATGAAGCGGGGCGATCTGGACGGCGACGATAAATTGACCATCGCCGACGTTATGGAAATCTGTAAGCTCCTGGCTCGCCAGGCATAATTTCTTCCCTGCGCATCATAGCTTTTATAGAGAGGCTGGCAGCGGGCGATTGGAACGTTCCTCTGTCAGCCCCTTTTGCCAGCCCTATAACCCAAAGGCCTTTCCGCCCCCCCTCGCTTGCATAAGAATCTGCTTAGCGGCAAAATATCCAATATTCTGATTTTCAAACAAGGCATCATTCTTGCGGGCGGCTGTCGTGTGACAAGAAAATGGCGCCCAAATCGGCCCCAAAATCCCGCCTGGACGGCATGCTGCCGCCGCGCATACTGGTTCTAAGTAAAGGCAAGGCTTAAATCTCCGTAATTCCCCCTACCAGAATGCCTAAATTATCCCGATAAATCTGGTCGAACTGGGACAGGGGCAGGGGGCATACGCCGCGTCCGGCTTCAACGGTGTAGCCCGGGCGGTTGTAGGCCTGTATAAACCAGTCCTTGTATCCTGCGAAGCCGGAGGCGTAGGGAGTCTGCTCTACGGCGTAGCCGCTGACCCGTCCGAAATATTCGGCGATGGAACGGGAGCCGGACGGCTCATAGTCGAGATACTTCCAGTAGATTACCTGGCCCTGGGTGTGGTAGGCCAGGATTAGGGAAAAGTTCCGATGGACGGTGAAACGCTGAAGGGCTTGGCTTTCGGGGGCGGACAGGGGAGCGGGGCCCACATAGTCTCTGGGGCCGGGGCGGGTGTACCCCTGGGCGAACTTAATCTGCTTGGCCTGCTCCCAGCCCGCCGGGAATTGCAGGTTCAGATCCACCCCGCTGATGTTGGCCTTCCAGCCGCTGGGAAAGGGAATGTCGGGGTAATCCGCCGCCATGGTCTTGGCTTGGTCGTAGAAGCCGCCGCTGTCCAACACGCCGTTTACCAGGTCGACCCCGTCCGGGTTGGCCATGGGAACCATAAAGAGGGTAGCCTTATCGTACAGCGCGGCGGCAGGCGTACCGCCGATGCTGCCGCCGGCGGCGTAGGCTGCGGCGTATTCCTCCAGAAAACGGAGGAGCAGGGGCGTGGTGATCCACTCGTTGGCGTGGATGGCGGCATTGTAAAAGACCTGGACCGATCCCCGGCCCATTTGCAGATAGGGAATGGGCCGGCCCATGACGCTGCCGCCGATGCTCCCGCGGGCGATAAAGGGGTAACGGGCCGTCATGCCCTCGACAATGTACTGGATGAGCTGGGAAGAGTACCGCACCCCGGTAGGGACCAACGGGAAGCCTAAGGGTATGGTCACGGCCGTTCCCGCGGGCAGGGGTTCCCCAGTGAGGGAAGGATTGGCGGTTTGGATGGCTGCGGCGGCGGTATTGTGCTGTTGGGCCAGGCTGGCGACAGTGTCGTCGGCGCCGGCTGTGCGGCGCAGGTAGCCCCGCAGGTAGCCGGCCAGCCGTCCCCAGGTCGCCGGGCCGGCCACGCCGTCGGGGTCCAGCCCCTGGGCCTGCTGGAACCGGCGCAGCGCGCCGTCGGCAGCCGGGCCCAAGACGCCGTCTATGGGGCCGGGATCATACCCCGCCCGCTGTAAAGCCAGCTGGATATACTCCACCCGCGCGCCTTTGGAATCGAGCTTTTCCATGAAATGCGTCCCCCTTACAGCCTCGGTGCTTTTCTTTTATTCTATGCCGTCCGGCGGTGCGCGGTGCGGCGGATGGCTGGCGGGACGGAGCTTTTTTCACGGAAATTCCGAAAAGAAAAATTGTGGGAAGTATAAATTTTTTCAAAATTTTTTTTGCGCTTTTGCCACATTTTGGAGAAAAAATTTTTATATATTTTATAGATATGCGGTTGCAATTTATCGAAAGACAAAGTATAATCACATTATACATGTATAGTCCGGTATTTGGCGGTTTTTTGGCCTGTAAGGTGGTTTATTTGAAATGTTTCGCCTTCTCGGACTAGGAAGAATCGTTTGGAAAAGGGGATTTTGTAGGACCCGATACAAAATCGCCGTTTTGACATGCAAAGGAAAGGGATGATTGCCATGATGGACTTTTTATCGAATAACTCTTTGCTTTTAATGGAAAAATCGATGGACTTTTTGTGGACCAAGCAGGCGGCTATCTCCGATAACATCGCCAATGTGGAAACGCCGAACTATAAGCCCAAGGTCGTGACCTTTGAGGAAACCGTTCGCGCCCGGTTGAAGGACGCTTTCAACTCCAAAACCTCGAGCAGCCAGCTGCGTAATATCTTGAACGGTTCGAGTTTTGCGGTGGTGGAGCCCCAGGAGGTCACCCGTATGGACGACAACGGCGTCAACGCCACCGAGCAGATGGTCGAGCTGGTCCGCAACGCTTACCAGATTCAATATGTGATGGAATCGATTTCCAGAGATTTATCCGTGATGCAGTCGGTTGTGCGCGGACAGTAAAATCATGATTTGCCGTGCAAAGCAAAATTTTTGTGAGGCCCTCGATGGGCCGAACGAAAGTCATACATACGCGGAACATATAAATAAGGTGGGTGCAGAATGGCTTTTTTGAATACGATGAGCATTGTGGGGTCCGGCCTGACGGCGCAGCAGCTGCGCTTGGACGTCATTTCGGAAAACGTTACGAATTCAACCACGACCCGGACCGAAAACGGCGGGGAAACCTATCGCCGTAAGGTCGTATACTTTGAGTCCAACTCGGGGGCACATTCCTTCCGGGCGGCCATGGCCCGAGCGGCCAGAGGGCTGCCGGTGAGCAAGGAGGGCGAGCAGGTCGGCGGCGTTCGGGTCACCCAGATTTTGGAGGACCCATCCGACTTTAAGCTGATGTATGATCCCACCCATCCGGATGCGGACGAGGAGGGCTACGTTTCCCTGCCGAACGTGGATATGGTCAAGGAGATTACCGACGCTATGGCGGCCTCTCAAGCCTATTCTTCTAATGTAACAGTGTTTAATACGATTAAAACCGTCGCCTTAAGAGGCCTTGATCTGGGCAAATAATTTTTGCGCCCGGCGGTCGGCCGCGTAGTTTTATATTTGTATCATATTTTCCCGCGAAATTTCATTTCTTTAATAGGGACGATTGGTTGCGGAAAAGCAGGCTCAAGTTCAATCGGTTAAGGGTGAAGCTGTTTCATCCTTTCTTCTTTGTTTTCAGGAAAACATGGGCGGACGGCTTGCGTCCGCAGCCGAATTTGCAGCTTTTAAGGAGGAGCACAGTATGATTGTACCAATAGATAAGCTTGCGTCGATTTCTCCAGTCGAGGCGGCGGACGGCGCAGGGAAAACCGCGCGGGCGGATAACGCCATAGGATCCTTTGGGTCGATTTTTCAGTCCGCTATCGACAATGTGACGGCCACCAACGCCGAAAAGACCCAACTGCAATATCAATTGGCCGTGGGGGAGCTGGATAATCCCGCCCTGCTGACCATCGCTTCCACCAAATATCAGATTGCCGTAAATCTTTTGATACAGCTGCGTAATAAGGCGCTCGAGGCTTATTCGGAGATTACTCGTATCAGTCTCTAATACGCTGAAAACACACAGGACACGGGGGATGGCAGTTGGAACAGATCACGTCAAAATTAAAGGAATTCTGGGGCAAGGTAAAAAACGCCGTTAAAAAGGTGCCCAAAAAGGTCCTTGTATTGGTTAGCACGCTGGTCGTGCTTGGCGTTGTGGGCCTCATTATATTTTTCTCGGTCAGGCAGTCGCCCTATTCGGTCCTATTTACCGGACTGAACAGCGACGAGGCCACCGCGATTATGACCTACCTGGAGGGTCAGGGGGTTACCGATTATCATGTGGAAAACAACGATACGATTTTGGTGCCTACAAATCAGGAGACTGATTTAAAGGCCAAGCTGTTGCTGGAGGGGTATCCCAAGAGCGGCTTTTCTTATTCTACATATTACGACCATGTGGGCTCTCTCTCGACCGAGTCGGAGCGCAACACGGCCTATCTTTTATCCCTGCAGGATCGTATGGGAGCGGTTATCCGCTGCTTTGACGGGGTGAAGGACGCGGTAGTCACCGTTACGCCCGGAACGAGCGGCAACTATGTTCTGGACGCTTCCAATAAAGTGGGGACCTCCGCGGGGGTTTTTGTTACCATGCGCAGCGGGCAGATGCTGACCGACCAGCAGGCCGAAGCCATCCGCACCCTGGTTTCCCATTCGGTGCAGGAGCTTTCTATCGATTCGGTCTCGATTTCCGACAGCGCGGGCAACCAGTATACGGCGGCGGGCTCCACCGGCCAGATGAACGCGCTGGACGCTTCCGATTTGAAGCTGCGTCTGGAGGAACAGTATAACAACATTATTCGAACCAGCATCATGCAGGTTCTGTCTTCCATCTACGGCGAGGATAACGTAAAGGTAGGCGTGGCCTGCAATGTGGATGTAAACAAGACCACCCAGGATAAGACCGACGTTTTCCTCCCGGAGTGGAGCACAAACGGAGAGGGCATCATCGGCTCCAAGGTTTACGACAACTACGTCGTCCGCAACGGCGACGATACGGTGGGCGGCGTGCCGGGAACCTCCACCAACGCGGATTTTAACTCCTATATGGAAAAGGCGGACGACGCGGACCTGGACGGCGCGACCTACCGGGAGAGCGGCCAGGTCGACTATGATAATCCCAGAGAGGAAACCCATACCGAACGGGTGGCCGGCTATCTGTCTGACTGCATGGTGTCGGTAAGCATCAATTCCACCGTTTCGGGAGCCCTCAGCGCCGACGACGTGCAGCGCCTGCGGTCCCATGTGGCCCGGGCGGCCGGCATCAACGACGAAATGGCCGCAACCAAAATTTCCCTCTACGCCGCTCCCTTTTATAACGGAACGGTTCCGGCCGACACCAATCCGGTCGGCGAGGCCAACCGGATCAACATGCTGCTGCTTTGCGTTGCGGCGGGCCTTCTCGTCCTGCTGCTTTTGACGCCGCTCTTCATGCTAATCTTCGGCCGCAAAAAACGGCGCAAGAGAAAAGAAATCAACATCTACCGGCAGCCCGAGGACGTGGTTTACGCGCCCCAGCCGGAGCAGCCTGTCGGCGCGGACGTGATGAGTCTGCAAAGCGAAAAGACGATGGAGCTGCGCAAGGATATCCGCAAATTTGCGGATGATAATCCCGAAATTGCCGCGCAGATGCTGCGCAACATGCTGAGAGGAGGAGAAAAGGATGGCTGAGGCTGCAGTGACGGCAAGTGAAGCTAAGCTCGCGGCAGCCGCGCCTGCTACATCTTCTCTGGCTGGTATGTCCAGCGCCCAGCGCGCAGCCGCCGTCGTTATCGCCCTCGGTTCCGACAAGGCTTCACAGATTTACAAATTCATGGAGCCGGAAGAGGTAGAGCAATTGACCCTTGAGGTCGCGCGGATGGGCTTTTTGAATTCCGATCAGACTGAGGAAGTGCTCACGGAATATCATAAGATGTGCATGACCAATAAGGCTGTTACGGAAGGCGGCCTGGAGTACGCCCGGGTGGTTCTGGAGAAGGCCTATGGGTCGGAGGCGGCCGACGAGATGCTCAGCAAGCTGACCAAGTCGCTGAAAAACCGGGAGTTCTCCTTTATGAACAAGGCGGACGACAAATCCCTGTTTTCGGCCCTGCAAAGGGAACGGGCCCAGACCATTGCGCTGGTGCTCTCCTATGTGGACGCCGACAAGGCCGCGGGCGTGATCGCCCAGCTGGACGAAAAGAAGCAGATACAAGTTGTGGAAGGCATGGCGATGATCGAAAGCGTGTCCCCTGCCACGGTGAAGATTGTGGAAGCCGAGATGAGCAAAAAGTTCTCGAACATCGTCACCAACAGCAACGTCAAGGTTGGCGGTATCGATTATGTGGCCAGCGTGATGAACAATTTGGACCGGACCAGCGAGAAGAATATCTTCGACGGCCTATCCAATTACAATCAGGACCTGGCCGACGAAATCCGCAAGAGGATGTTTGTCTTCGAGGATATCGTCACCATGGACGACCGGTCGGTACAGCGCTTTGTGCGTGACTGCGATACCAGAGACCTGGTGCTGGCCCTTAAAACCGCCAACGAAGAGGTCGCTAACAAACTCTTCAGCAACATGTCCAGCCGGACGGCCGAAACCATTAAGGACGATCTGGAAATTACCACCAATGTCCGCATAAAGGATGTGGAAGAGGCCCAGCAGCGTATTGTGGATGTGATCCGCAGCTTGGAGGAACGCAACGAGATTATTATTATGAAGGCTGGAAAGGACGATATCATTGCCTAACATATTCAAATTTTTCTCTTCCTCTGAAGCGAAAGATTATGTCTTTCAAGAGATGAATGTACCAAAATTTGAAGCGAACGAATCGGAGGCGGCGGAAGAAGAGGAAAACGACGCCGCCTCTGCGGAGGCCAACAATACACCTACCGCTATAGACTACGCCAATATACAGGCCGACGCCATTATGGCCGACGCCCGCCGGCAGGCGGACGAATTTTTGGAACAGGCCAGGGAAAGCGCCCAAGCCGAGGCCGAGCGTCTCTATCAGGAGGCCAGGGAATCCGGGTATCAAAAGGGCTATGCCGAGGGCATGGAACAGGCCCGGGAGGAAGGCGCCTGCAAGCAGGCGGAAGAAGCCGAGCGGCTGGCCGGCGAGGTACAGCGGTTTTTGAGGCAGGCCGGCATGGCGTTGGACCGGCAGTTGGAAGACAATCTCGATGACCTGCGGGACCTGGCCATTGCCATCGCCGAAAAGGTCATCAGCGTCAGCCTGAAAAGCAGTACCGACGTCATCGGAAGAATGGTACAGACGGCGTTGGACAAGCGCAAACATAGGGAATGGGTGTACATTTATATCGCCGAGCGGGACGTCAAGCATATGGAGCAGATTCCCGCTTCCCTGATGTCGGCTGTGTCCGGCCTGTCCGACCGGGTCCGCATCATTCCCATGGCGGACGATGAATCCGGCGCCTGCGTCATAGAAATGCCGGAGGAAATTATAGACGCCAGCGTTTCCACCCAGCTTGGGAACATACGCAGCATGTTAACCGACGTCCGGCCGGACGCCGGGGAGAACCTTCAAATCCATTTCTAAGGAGAAACGGCATGTCCACATTTCAACAGATGGCGCGTCAGGTATATAACGCCGAGACCTACAGCCTGACCGGTAAAATTGAAAACATCGTTGGAATGTCCATCGAGGCTTCCGGCGGACGGGCTGCAATCGGCGATATCTGTCGGATTTACAGCAGCGAATCCGGCCGGCAGGTGACCGCTGAGGTGGTTGGGTTTAAAAACGACCATATCCTGCTTATGCCCTATTCCAACATCAACGGTATTTCAGCCGGCAACTTTGTCCGGAACACAGGAAGCCAGTTAACCCTTCGCGTAGGCGAATATCTGCGCGGAAGAATCATCAACGCTTTAGGCCAGCCCATCGACGGCCGGGGAGAATTTGAAGAGGGTACGCCCTACCGTGTCGTCGGTTCACATATTAACCCTTTGCAGCGTCCCCCCATTCGCGAACGGATGGAATTTGGCGTGAAGGCCATAGACGGTCTGCTCACCATAGGGAAGGGACAGCGTATCGGCATTTTCGCAGGTTCCGGCGTGGGAAAAAGCACCTTGATGGGTATGATCGCCAAAAACGTCAAGGCCGATATCAACGTCATCGCCCTTGTGGGAGAGCGTGGCCGCGAGGTGCTGGAGTTTGTGCAGAAGGACCTGGGCGAGGAAGGAATGCGCCGTTCGATTTTGGTGGTCGCCACCTCGGACCAGCCCGCCATGCTCCGTATGAAATGTCCCAGCGTTGCCACGGGTATCGCAGAATATTTTAGAGATCAGGGCTATGACGTACTTCTCATGATGGATTCGTTGACGAGATTTGCAATGGCGCAGCGCGAAATTGGGCTTGCTATCGGCGAGCCGCCGGTGGCAAGGGGCTATACGCCCTCTATTTATGCCGAGCTGCCCAAGCTGCTGGAGCGCAGCGGAAATTTCGCCAAGGGCTCCATCACTGGCGTTTATACGGTCCTGGTGGAAGGCGACGATACCAACGAGCCCATTGCGGATACGGTGCGCGGTATTCTGGACGGGCATATTGTGCTTTCACGGTCTCTGGCCCACGCAAACCATTATCCTGCCATTGACATCGGCGCCAGTATTTCCCGCTTGATGAACGAGATCGTTTCCGACGGGCATCGGGAGCTCTCCTCCAGAATCCGAGACATTATGAGCGTTTACGAAAAAAATGCCGATTTGGTTTCCATCGGCGCGTATAAAGCGGGGACAAACCGGAAGCTGGATTACGCGCTGCAGAAAATTGACGCGATTAACGCTTTTTTGATGCAGGGCGTCAACGAGGCCTTTTCTTATGAAGAGGTCGTGCAAAATATGGGGCAAATTCTGAAATAAAGGTTGATAAAGGAAGCTGTTGGAATGAAGAAGTTTTCGTTCTCTTTGGATAAGGTTTTGGACTATAAGCAGCAGCTGCTGGAAGCGGTTCAGGCCGAGCACGCCGCGGCGTTGAGCGCGGTGCACAGGCAGGAGGAGCGGATAGAAGAGCTGTGGCAAAGCTACCGGGCGTATAACAAGGAGTTTTGCGAAAGCAAGGAAGCCGGCTTGATGATAACCGAAGCCCTGATGTACGAAGGCGGACTGCGGGCAATGGAACGGCAGATCCAACAGGAAACCCTGCGGCTCGAGGAGCTGCGCAAGATAGAAGAACAAAAACGCAGCGCCATGATAGAGGCCCGAAAAGAAACCGCCTCTTTAGAAAAGCTGAAGGAAAAGAAGCTGGATATGTATCAGAAGGCCGTACAGAAAAGCGAGGAGGCCTTTATAGAGGAATTCGTCAGTAACTCCAGAGCCGTCAGCTGTACGGCGTAACAAAGCGTCCATTCCGGCGAAAGGATACGCGCCGCCGCTTCTTGCGGGATTAGGCTCTTGTCAAACTTATGAAAGTTTGACAAGACGGTATCCTTTGGCCGTTTGGAATATAGAATTTCAGTGAAAGGAGGTGAAAGTATCATGGAACAGATATACAGCGTTATGCTGGACGTCTTGCAGCGGGCGACCGAGCTTCCCGCTGTGCCAAAGGGTTCGGAAGAGGGCGGTCAAAACGCCGGCCAATTCAAAGATCTTTTGCAGCATAAACGGGAGGACGCCGTTTCTGCGCAGGACGGTAAGGAAAACGATTCAAGCGCTCCGTCCAACATTATGGAGGATGGCGCGGAGGAAAACGTTGTCCTCGCGCAGGAGTTGCTGGCCTCTCAGTTTACGCCCGCAGGGTTTATCGGCGTTCTGCCCAATCAGATAATCGTATCGGAAGAAACCGATATGCCGCCGGCGGCTTTGCAGGAGGCTGCGCCTTTAGAGTCTGTGGTTATGCCCGCGGAGCAGTTTGCGGCGCAGACCGGCGAGGAGATCCTCCTTCCCGCGCAGGCGGCCGGTCAGACCGAGCAGGCGGATACAACCGTACAATTGGAAACAGCCGAGCCTTCGCAGCTGCTACAGGAAGCGGTTCCGGCCGGTCAGACCGAGCAGATCGAATCCCCGGTTGTGTCGGAATCGACCGTATCTTCTCGCGTTCCGGAGCAGACACAGGTAGAGAGTCAGGAGAAGGTTGCGCCTCTTGCGCAGGAAAAGACCGTTTGGGAAGAAGACCCCCGGAAGGAAGAAACCGCTTTGCCTGAACTTGTGGAGGCCCCCTTGTTCCAAGAGGTCGAGTCGGCGCCGATTAAGGTGGCCGAACCGGAGGCGGCTTACAGTATGCCCGAAACCGGAGACCTGGAGGCGCAGGTAGGCGAGAAGCTGCTGGACGCGGTGCAGACTGGAGACTCTAAGCTGGAAATTCAGCTGGAGCCCGAAGCGCTGGGTAAGGTGACCGTTGAAATCGCGCGGTTTGAAACCGGCGCAGTACAGATTGTGCTCAAGGCCGAAAGCCTTCAAACCCAGAGTCTGCTTGAAAAGCATCTGCCGAGTTTGCAGCTTTTGCTGGCCGATCACGGACAGAAGTCGGCCCAGGTGGAGATTCAGCATTGGCAGGAAAACCAGCCGGCCGATTCTCATCAGAATCCCTATGAAGGCCAAAACGAAGGCCATAGCCAGCGGCAGCAGCAGGAGCGCAGACAGCCCGCCAAACAGAACGACAGCTTTTTACACCAGCTGCGGCTGGGCTTGATCCCGCTAGATGAAGTTTGTTAAGGAAAGGAGAGTTGATTATGAACGATATCAGCACCTATTGGAACCAAGCCGCAAAGGTCGGAGACGCCAAGGCTACGGCCAAGGCTGCGACCGTAAAGAAGGACGACGGCATCAGCCTGGACATGACCGACTTTTTGAAGCTGATGATCGCCCAGTTCCAGAACCAGTCCATCGACGACACGGCGGACACCTCGGAGATGCTCAATCAGATGGTGCAGATGCAGATGGTGCAGGCCCTTGTAAACATGAACGACGCGTCGGTTATGTCTTACGCGGCTTCTCTCGTGGGCAAGGAAGTCACCATTGGAACCTACGACGCCGAGGGAAAGCTGAAAGAGATTGTGGGAACGGTAACGGGTACCGGTACCCTCAACGGCGCCCAGGTCGTTTTTGTCAACGATGAGTATTACACCATGTCTGAGATTTTGGCGGTAGGAAGACTGCCCGAGCCGCCAACGCCCAGCAAGCCTGATACCGACGGAGAGGGAAACGGTGAGGGAGACAGCTCTTCCAAGCCGGAACCGCCGAAGGAGGACGTAGAAGAGTAAAGGTGATGTAGCCATGATTGAAAGATTATCGGGTCAAATACAATCCCAGAAAATTTCATCCGCTGTTCCCCGGCCGGCGAAGACGGTGTCTTTCGAGGCGGCCTTGCAGCGGGAAATGCAGCTGGCTCAGGAAGTCCGGCAGCCGGTGCGGGAGGTGGCCTTTTCCAAGCACGCGATTTCACGGGCCGAGGAGCGCGGCATTGATATTACTGCGGATCTGATTGATCAATTACGTGGCGGCATGATTCGCGCCCAGGCGAAAGGGGCTACCAACATTCTGGCGATGGATACGGATAAGGCCTTTATCATCAATGTGCCCAGCGCCAAGGTGATTACCGCGATTACCCAAGACGAAATGAAGGAAAATATTTTCACAAACATTGACGGCGCCGTATTCCTGTAAATTACAGACGGCAGGACCATTTATGGATGCCATTGCTTTTCGCCCGATTGACGAAAAGCAGGCGGCGCCTCCATTGAAAGGAGTCAACAAACAAATATGACGGGAGCTATGTATGCCGCAATTTCCGGCCTGAAGGGCCACATGAATAAGCTGAACGTGGTGGGTAACAACATCGCCAACGTTAATACCCAGGGCTACAAGTCGCAGCGGGCGGTGTTCGCCGATTCGCTCTACACCACCGTCACGGCCGGTTCCAACGGTACGGTTAAAACGGGCGGCCGCAACCCTTCTCAGATGGGTTACGGCGTGCAGATGACCTCCATCGATATCGATATGAGCACCGGCAACTACTCTCCCACGGGCAGGGCTTTGGACTGTATGATATACGGCCAGGGATTCTTTATGATCGGGGATAAGGATACGGTCAACACCATCGATCCCACCGATCCCCAGTCCTTAAAGGCTCTCACCCTCAGCCGCGTGGGTAACTTTGAGTTCAAGTCGGACGGTTATCTCTCCAAGGAAAAGGGAGAGGTTCTCTACGGTTTTATGTGCATCGGCAATGTGGAAGGCGAACCTGTTTTCAGCGATCAGCTGGTTCCCATTCGCTTCCCCAGGCTGAAGACCACCATTCAGAAGGACGCGGATGGTAATGACGTAGAGGTCAAGGAGCTGGTTTATCCCACGGTCAAGGCAGGGCAGGCCTTGGCGGACGACGACAGCCTTCCCTTCGCCACCTTTGACGACATCACCATCGATCCGTCCACAGGTCGTGTCACCGCCACCTGCGAGGAGACCGAGGAGGTTATCACCATCGGCGTGATCGCCATCGGCAACGTGACCAACCCCAACGGTGTCACCCACATGAACGGCCACTACTACAAGGCTGGCGACGGCGCCGGCGACCTCCAGGTTGCCTTGATGGGCGGCGTTGGAAAGGAAATGTACTTCAGCAACACAAACCCTGTAGCCGGCGATAAGATTACCGATGCGAAGTTTTCCAAGGGAACCGGTACGATCAACGGCAGCTTGCTGCCCGCGGGCGCTACCGCGCCTCCCGGCATGAACGTTTTTGAGAGCGGATCTTCCCTGCAGACCGGCGGTCTGGAATCCTCCAAAACCGACCTGGCCACCGAAATCTCCGAGATGATCACCACCCAGCGCGGATATCAGGCCAACACCCGTATTATCACGGTGACCGATACCATGCTGGAAGAACTGGTCAACATGAAGCGTTAAGAAATTCATTTTGTCTTTTACATGGGGGAGCGGGTCCTCCCCCATGTAAAAACGCTTGTAACGGTAAAGGAGCGATGTAGAATGATCGTTTTAACAAAAAGAAACGGAGAGAAATTTCTGATCAATCATGAGCAAATCGAGTGCATCGAAATGATTCCGGAATCTAAAATTGTTATGATGAATCACGATTTTTACCTTGTTCTCGAAACCGCGGAGGAAATCGTTGAAAAAATAGCCGACTATAATGCAAAAATTCGGGATATATATCGGGAGATCACGATTACAGACAAACGATGAGACTCCTTTTCAAGGGATAGAAATACACAGGGGAAAGAAGAGGACGATCCATGAATTTAACTTATATTATTGGTTTGCTGGTCGCAATCGGCGTTATGATATTTGGTATGATTACCAAGATGGACCCGACGGCCGGTATGCAAGTTTTGCCTAACCAAATCGGTAACTTTTTTGATATCTCCAGCGTTCTGATTGTTATCGGCTGTACCATCGGTATTGTTATAGCAAGCTTTCCCGGCAAAATGCTGGCGTCTATTCCCAAGCACTTTGGGATTATTCTCAACACAAAAAGGTTTAAGCTGCAAAAGTATATTGACGAGCTTGTCGATCTGGCGCAAATCGCCAGAAAGAACGGCCTGCTGGCCTTGGAGGAAAAGGCCAACGAGCAGAAGGATCCCTTTTTCAAGCAGGCGATTATGCTGATTGTGGATGCGAACGATCCGGACAAGGTCCGCGAGATTTTAAATAACGACATTGATACGATGTCGTCCCGCCACGACAGCGTAGCGGGAATGTACGAGAAGGCATCTTCGGTTGCGCCGGCCTTTGGTATGGTTGGTACCCTGGTCGGACTGATAAATATGTTGAAAAATATGAATCTTGACAGCGGCCAATCCTCGATTGGTTCCGATATGGGTACGGCGTTGATCACCACGCTGTACGGCTGTATTCTTGCACATATGATTTTTGGACCCATCGCAACCTGCTTGCGGACCCGCGACGAGCAGGAGGTTTTATGTAAAATGCTGATTGTAGAAGGTATTATATCGATACAGTCCGGCGAGAACCCCAAGTTCCTCAAAGAAAAGCTGATGACCTTTATGGCCCAGAAACAGCGGGCCGGAGGTAAGAAGGGCAAGGGCGCAGACGATACCGACGGAGCGGACAGCGCCGAATAACGGAGAACATAAGCGCGGTTTTTAGGAGTGAACGACATTGAAAAGGAAAAAAGGCGGCGGCGGTGGCGGCGCTAATTGGATGGACACTTATGGAGATATGGTTACGCTTCTGCTGTGCTTCTTTGTGCTTCTTTATTCCATGTCAACCATAAGCGAACAAAACTGGAAGGCCCTGGTCATGAGCTTTAACCCGGACGCGGTTCAAACCCCCACCATGACCGATGGAAACGACGGTCCCAACGCCGACCCGAATGAGGAAGACGGCGCCGGCCAAATCACCCAGGAAATGGTCGATCAGGATATGGAATCCCTTTATCAGGCCATTGCCCAATACATAGAGGAGCAGGGAATGCAGGAAACGGTCTCTGTCTCCAAGGAAGACGGTAAGGTTTTCCTGACCTTTCAGGACGTTGTGTTCTTTAACCCGGATGATTCCACCCTGCGGGAGGACGGTAAGCCGGTTCTCAACACCATCGGAGCCAGCCTTTCGGCGGTCTCCACCTCTGTCGACGAGGTTCGGGTGATGGGACATACCGCCCAGGCCTCCGCCGACCGGCCCAACAATACCTTCAACGACCGGGCCTTGTCCGCCCTGCGGGCCTCCAATGCGCTGGCGCATCTGCAGGACCACTGTACGGTGGACCCGGGCCGGCTGATCAGCGAAGGCTACGGCCAGTGGCGGCCGGTGGCCGACAACAGCGACCCTGTGGAAAAAGCGAAAAACCGCCGCGTTGAAATTATTATAAGCGGCAGAAATATTGAAGAAGAGCTGAAAAATAATCTTACCGATTATAGTACATAAAAGTAAATTTCCGATCATCAAATGGGCGAAGCCGGCCGAAAGGGCGGCAGGGACTTCAAATCGGAGATTTACTAAAGGAGGTGATCCAGGTTATGGCCGACGTATTGTCACAAAGTCAAATCGACGCTTTGCTCAACGCAGTGCAAAGCGGCGAGAAGGACTTAGAGCAACCTGCGGAAGAAAACGAAGAAAAAAAATATCACAAGTATGATTTTTACAGCCCCAAAAAGTTTACCAAGGATCGCATCAAAATGCTCAGCAGCATCTTTGAAAATTATACCAGGGTGATCAATTCCAGGCTGAACGCGACGCTGCGCACCAACTGCGAGGTGGAAGTGGAAAGCATTGAGGAACAGCGGTATTACGAGTTTTCCAATGCGCTGACAGACGGCGACGTGCTTTCCCTGGCCAGCGTCGTTTATGACGGAAAAGACGGGGAAGAGCCTGTGCTTTTCTATCTCAACACCAGCGCGGCTATGAGTATGATGGATCGGATGATGGGCGGAGAAGGCGTTATGGACGACAATACGCCCAGCGATTATACCTATACGGATTTGGAGCTGCATCTTTACGAAAATATCATGATGGATTTGGTATCCGTATTGGGAAACAGCTGGGAAAGTTATATTCCGATGACCTTTAGCTATACGAGAACAGAGGTGAATCCCACGCTGGTTCAGTTGATCGGAATCGATGAAATTGTTGTGATTGTGGATTTAAAGCTGCAGTTCAGCAATTTTTCCGGTCGTATGAGTATTTGTCTGCCGGCTATGATGCTGACCAATATTTTTGCGCAAATCAGTAACGAGGGCGTCAGTAAAAAGGACGTAGATCAGGAAACCGCAGATGAAATACTGGATCAGTTAAAGGAATCCAGCTTGGAAATTACGGCTGAATTGGGTAAGACCGATTTGTCTTTGAGCGATATTTATCATTTGAATGTAGGCGATGTAATCGATTTAGGAAGACAGAAGGAAATGCCGATTTACCTCAACATCGGCGGCTACTGCTGGTTTACCGGTTACATGGGTGTACATAAAAAAAATATGGCTGTTAAGATAGAAGATGTATGCTATCAGGCCGAGAGAAGGAGCGAGTAGACAGGATGGAAAATGAAATCTTCAGTCCAATGGCGATAGATGCTCTCGGAGAGATGATGAATATCAGTCTTGGGTCTTCGGCTACGGCGGTATCAAACATGTTGGACCACAGGGTGGATATTACGACGCCCAAGGTTTCGGTCGTCAATGTGAATGAATTTACCCTGGGCAATCTGGAACCGGCCATGGGCATCGAGATCAAGTATGTATCCGGGCTGGAAGGCAGCAATATTATGCTGCTGAAAAAGAGCGATATTAAGGTTATTGTTGACATCCTGATGGGTTCGGAAACCCCGGAAGAGGAGTTTGAGCTCAACGATTTGACTATCAGCGCCGTCTGCGAGGTTATGAACCAGATGATGGGCGCCGCCTCCACCGCTCTGTCTGACTTTTTGGGATATGCGGTCAATATATCGACGCCGAAGCCCTTTGAATTGGATGTTTTGGAGAATTTTAAAGAAGAGTATTTACCCCAGGGAGCGGAAACCATCGTAGTAGTTCGGTTTTCATTGAAGATAGAGGACGCGTTGGAAAGCGAGTTCATGAACGTCATGTCCGTCGAGCTGGCTAAGGAGCTGATCGTTGGCTTAGGCTTGGGAGAAGGCGACGACACGGGCAGCGCCCAGCCGCAGGCGGCTGCTGCGCCGGCCGCAGAGCCGCCTGCAGCGGATGCTTCCGGCGGCAAGCAGCTGAGCCAGGCCGAGATCGAACAGTTGATGCAGGGGAACGCCGCGCCGGCCCCCAGCGCGCCGGCGCCTGCCGCCGCGCCCGCTGCTCCCGCCGCCGCAGTTGCGGCGCAGCAGCCGGCCATGCCTCCCATGCCCCAGCCGGCGGGAGAAGCGCCGGGGGCGAATATGCAGGCGGGGTATCCGCCTTATTATCCGCCGTATCCCTATCCGTATCCCTATCCGCCGCAGGATGCGCCCCGCGCCGAACCCAAGGTTATCAATGCGCATCCCCTTGAAATGCAGCAGATGGCTTTGGACCCCCGCTTGGCCGAGGAACAGGCGCAAAACCTGGACCTGATCATGGAGGTACCCCTACAGATTGCGGTAGAGATCGGCCGGACCAAACGGAAGGTCGAGGATATCCTGACCTTGGCCAAGGGTTCGCTGGTGGTTCTGGATAAGCTGGCGGGAGACCAGGTAGATGTATTTGCCAACGGAAAATGCATCGCCAAGGGCGACGTGGTAGTGGTAGACGACAACTTCGGCGTTCGCATTACGGAGATTATGTAGTCTAAGGCTTTCATGGGAAATTTTATATTTACCCGTTGAAATACATGCAAAATATGATCAAAATAGTAAGAAGGGCGGATTACAATGGCTAAAAAGATTTTGTTGGTTGACGACGCTGCTTTTATGAGAAAGATGCTGAGCGATACCCTGAGCAAGAACGGGTACACCGACATTTCAGAAGCGGTCGACGGGGCGGACGCCGTACAAAAGTATGGGGAAATCGGTCCCGACCTGGTGATTATGGATATCACCATGCCCAATATGGACGGTCTGGAGGCCCTCAAGGCTATTCGTGGCAAGGACGCCAACGCCAATGTGGTTATGTGCTCGGCTATGGGACAGGAAAGCATGGTTATGGACGCGGTGCGTTCTGGCGCAAAGGACTTTATTGTAAAGCCCTTTAAGGCCGACCGGGTACTGAAGACCGTATCCAATATCTTGGGTACGCCGTAACATGCTACTGGCAAAGGGGACTGGTTCGCTACTTTCCTTAGTATGGGTATTTATCTGCGTTTTACTCATTATCGGCTTGGCTTATGTTTTTACAAAGTATATTGTAGGACGGGGTAAGTTGGGCGGTCTGGCGGCGGGTAAGGACGATATCGTCAAGCTGCTCGCCCGGGTGACGGTGAGTAAGGATGGCCAGCTTTTGCTGGCGCAGGTGGGAGAACGGTATTTCCTGCTGGGAAACACCCCTGCCGGCATCACAAAACTGGCCGAATTTACGCCGGAAGAAGCGCAGGCCTGGAAAAGTAACGAGGACCCGTCCGGCGGCGGTCAGCCGCCCAGCTTCGGGGAAGCTCTGCGGAAGGTATGGAAACAAAAGGTAAAGAGGTGAAAACGGGTGCCTGACAGCTTAATTAACATCAATGGCGAGGGCCTGCAGGCGCTGGAGCTGTTGTTTTTGACAACGCTAATCTCATTGCTGCCTTCTCTGTTGGTGATGACGACCTCTTTTACCCGTTATGTCGTTTCATTTTCCTTTTTGAGAAGCGCAATGGGTACGCAGACGCCGCCCAATATCGTATTGGTCGGCCTCGCGCTTATTTTGACCTTGCTTACCATGGCGCCAACCCTCAGTCAAATTCAGACCGAGGCCTATGACCCGTATGTGGCGGAGGAGATCACGCAGGAGGAATTTATCGACCGCGCCTCCCAGCCGCTGAAGGAATTTATGCTTCGGAACACCGAGAGCTCGACCCTGGACATGTTCTGCGGGCTGGCTCAGGTCGATACCGCGCAGGGTGAGGAGGCGCTGAATCTCCCCTTAAAGGTCATCATTCCATCCTTTGTCACCTGCGAGCTCAAGAAGGCCTTTTTGATTGGATTCCTGCTCTATCTCCCCTTTATGCTAATCGATATCGTGGTCTCTTCCACGCTGATGTCAATGGGCATGATTATGTTGCCGCCATCCATGATATCCATGCCGTTTAAGCTGCTGCTTTTTGTTTTGCTCAACGGCTGGGAGCTGCTGTTCTCCAGTCTCATCAACAGCTTTTACTAGTGGATGGCTCGCCAGTCGAGCCCTGCGTTTTGCCGGTGGGCCCGCCGTCTGGCTGACAGGCGGCGATGCGGCCGGGAAGAAACGCGGCCAGGAGACGGACGGCGGAAACGACGTTCGGGATGCTTGAACAGCGCAGGGGAGGAAATTACGAATGGATACGTCAATTGTGACGGATGTTTTGCGGGACGGCGTGGGCGTAGCGATTAAGCTGGCCGCTCCCATGCTGCTTTTAAGTATGCTGATCGGCGTGGTGGTGGCGCTCTTTCAAGCTGTTACGCAGATACACGAACAGACCATCGGTTTTATACTCAAATTGATTGTCATCATCGGCGTCCTTTTAATCGGGGGCGGCTGGATGATGGAAACGCTGCTGGATTATGCGCGCTCCCTGTTTGAACTGATGACCGTCTAAAGGAAACGCTTATGGTTGACTGGAATCAATTGGCACTTTTCATTTATATAGCTGCACGCATGAGCGGCTTCGTCCTGTTCAATCCTCTTTTGGGCAGGAGCAATCTGCCGGGGATCGTGCGTACCGGCCTTGTGCTTGTGTTCACGGTAAGCGTGGCCGCTACGACCCAGCAGGCGGGCGCCGCGCCTCCAAATTTTCTGATCTTTGTCATCCGGATTCTTTTAGAGCTGGCGCTTGGCTTTCTGCTGGGGATGGTCATGAATTTTTTCTTTTATATCCCCCGTCTGGCAGGAGAAGCCATAGACACGCAAATGGGCATGACCATGAGCCAAATTTATGACCCCAGTTCGCAAAGCAATATGTCTGTGACCGGCGTGCTCTTAAACCTTTTGATGACCCTTTTGTTTTTTGCCGCTAACGGTCACCATACCCTGTTGCGTATTATGCTGACCTCGGGCGACATGATTCCGTTTGGCGCAGTTTCCTTTGGGCCGGACGTTTTAAACAGAATGCTGGAATTGTTTGTCGAGTGCACTGTTTTTGGCGTAAAGCTTTGTCTGCCGGTTTTAGCGGCCGAGCTCGTGGGGCAAATCGGAATGGGCGTTTTAATGAAGGTGATTCCCCAGATTAACGTGTTTGCCATCAATATAGAATTGAAGGTGATTATTGGCCTGGCCTTGCTTTTTCTTTTGATTGCCCCTTTCAGCGAATTTTTCTTAAAAATAGAGGCGGACATGCTTGACAGGCTGAGAGAAATTTTAGTCCTGTCGGCGGGGTAATTCCAAAATGCAGGCCCTGCGTACGTTTGCGTGAGGAGCTCTAGAGCGTGCTTTCAAACGAAAAAAAGATGTAGATTTTCGCTCATCTGTCTAAACGAACGGCCTTTGGCCATTCTGCAGCCACGGCGGTTTGCCGCGCAGGGACCTGGGCAAAATATACATCGGTTCGACGTTTGTAGATACGCTCTAGAGCCCCGCACGAAACGCTAGACCCGTTTTAGGGGGGAACAACCGTTGGCAGAGGGCTCTAAAACCGAAAAAGCAACACCCAAAAAACGACGAGACGAAAGAAAAAAAGGTAATGTTTTTCTGAGTCAGGACGCGGTGGCCATGGCGACGCTTTTAAGCAGCTACGCCGTGCTCCAGCTGCTCTCCGGTACATGCGTCGATAAATTGGGAGAGTTTATGAGCCGCTGTCTCACGGCCAGCGGGAGTTCCGGGCGCAAGCTGGAGGAAATGCTGCCGGAGTTTGGGGGGCAGATGGTTCTTACCGTACTGCAAACGGTAGGCATTTTGGCGGCCGTTGTGGCCGTAACCGCCATTGCAGTCACCTTTTTCCAAACCAAGCTGCTGGTAAGCGGCGAATCGCTGAAGCCTAAACTGAACCGTATCAGTCCCTTAAATGGAATAAAAAAGCTTTTTTCTCTAAGAAGCGTAATAGAGACCCTGAAGGGCATCATAAAAATTACTGTTTTGTTAGTCATCATCTATTTGGACCTAACCGGCATGTTCCAAGACAGCTCCAAATATTTTTATTCCGATATTTCCACCGCCGCCGCCCATCTTTTCAAATGTATATCCAACCTGATCCTTCATATCGCCATTGCCTTCGGTATTATAGCGGCGATGGACTATCTGTATCAATGGTGGGATTACGAGCGGCAGCTGAAGATGACCAAGCAGGAGGTTAAGGAAGAATATAAGCAAATGGAAGGCGATCCGCAGATCAAATCTAAAATCCGCGAATTACAACGGCGTAGAGCCCAGTCGCGGATGATGCAGCAGGTCCCCTCTGCGGACGTGGTCATCCGAAATCCAACCCATTACGCCGTAGCCTTACGGTATAAGCCCGAGGAGGACAACGCTCCTATTGTTTTGGCGATGGGACAGAACGAGCTGGCGCTGCGGATTGTCAAGGTTGCCGAGGAGAATAAGGTGGCCGTGATAGAAAACCCGCCGGTGGCCCGCAGTCTCTTCGCCCAATGCGAGCTGGGACAGGAAATCCCCCCGGAACTCTACGGCGTGGTAGCCGAGGTCTTGGTATATATTTTCCATCTGAATGAGAACAAACGAATTGAAAGATGATCGATATAGTTTTAGGAAAGCAAATACGAAAGGGAAGGAGGTGAAAGAATGAAACGTGCTTTCGGCAATATTATTTCTCTGATGGTAGTCGTCATCGTTTTGTTTTTGATTATTCCCATTCCGCCCGCTTTATTGGACGTCTTATTGATCATCAACATTGGGCTCTCCGTTTTGATCCTCATGATCACCATGAACATCTCGGAGCCGCTGCAATTTTCTATATTTCCCTCTTTGCTGCTGATTACAACCCTGTTCCGTCTGGGAATGAACGTCTCCAGTA
Organism: Clostridiales bacterium; assembly: GCA_022791355.1. GTDB lineage: Bacteria > Bacillota > Clostridia > Oscillospirales > Acutalibacteraceae > Howiella. The sequence goes on from JAAVYX010000089.1 coordinate 26,104, forward strand.
CGCGGCTGATCCTTTCCAACGGCGGCAACGCGGGTTCGGTTATCAAGGCCTTCGGCAGCCTGATTACCAGCGGCAATATTGTAATCGGCGTCGTGATTTTCCTGATTATCGTTTTGGTGCAGTTTATCGTTATTTCCAAAGGCGCCGAACGTGTGGCCGAGGTGGCCGCGCGGTTTACCCTGGACGCGATGCCTGGAAAACAAATGGCTATCGACGCGGACCTTTCTTCCGGCTTAATCAACGAAGAGGAAGCCAAGAATCGCCGCTATAAAATACAAAAGGAAGCCGACTTCTACGGCTCCATGGACGGCGCTACAAAGATTGTGAAGGGCGACGCCATCATGTCGCTGATCATCACCCTGATCAACTTTGTGGGCGGCGTTCTGATCGGCATGATGAACGGTCAGGGCGATTTTACCCAGATTATGAATACCTATTCTATCGCCACGGTCGGCGACGGTCTGGTGTCCCAGATCCCCGCCCTGCTGATCTCTACCGCAACCGGTATGGTGGTAACCCGCGCCGTTTCGGACGACAGTTTGAACAAGGACGTCATCCGGCAGTTCAAAGCTCAGCCCAGAGCCATCCTTTCCACAGGTCTGGCGCTCTTTTTCTTGGCCGCCATACCCAATACGCCGCATCTGCCCCTGATTCTCTGCGGCTCCATGCTGGTGATTCTCGGTCTGGTGCTCAACCGCCGCTTGCAGCGGACCCGTCTGGCGGAGGAACTGGCGGCCGAGCAGGGAGCCAATGAAACCGCCGCCGCCGAGCTCCCCAGCGAGAGCGATTATTATAAGGACATCAACAACGTCTATTCGCTGCTGACGGTGGAACCCATCGAGATGGAGTTTGGCTACAGCCTGATTCCGCTGGTGGACGAAGCCCACGGCGGCCGGCTGATTAACCGTATTGTCATTTTCCGGCGGCAGTATGCGCAGGATATGGGCTTTGTAGTCCCCTCCATCCGGCTGCACGACTCCTCTTCCTTAGGAACCAACCAGTACGTGGTGCGGATTAAGGGCGAAGAGGTGGCCCGAGGCGAAATCCTGGTGGACTATTATCTGGCCCTCGAGCCGGCCAGTCCTTTGGGAGAAATCGACGGTATCGAAACGGTCGAGCCGGCCTACGGCATTCCGTCCCGTTGGATCCTGCCTGAAAACAAAGAGGTGGCGGAAATTTACGGGTATACCGTCATCGATCCCTTGTCGGTCATGCTGACCCACTTGTCTGAAACTATAAAAAGGCATACCTATGAGCTGCTCAATCGCGCCGAAACCATTTCGCTGGTAGAAAATCTGAAAAAGACTTCCCCGGAGCTGGTGGAGGAGGCCGTTCCCAATATCGTATCCTACTCCATGCTGGAAAAAATCCTGCGCAGCCTTTTGAAAGAGGGCGTGCCCATCAAGGACCTGGGAACCATCTTGGAGGTTTCGGCCGACTCGCTGAATCACGGACGGGACGTGGATATGACGGTGGAGCAGATCCGCGCCGCCTTGAGCAGAACCATCACACGCCGTTTCTGCGAGGACGGGCAGCTTAGGGTCATCACGTTGGATGCGGAAGTGGAAAAGAAAATCATCTCCTCCATTACCCGCAACGAGCAGGGCGTGTATCTGGCTCTGGGCCCTGAGATTATGCAGCAGCTGATCGCCCAGATGACCCAGCACTTGAAAAAGTTTAACGATCTGTCCCAGATTCCGATTATCCTCGTCAGCCAGGTTATCAGAGGCTACTTCAGTAAGATGATTATGCAGTTTTTCCCCAACGTTTACGTACTGGCCTTCAATGAGATTACGAATAATGTGCAGATACAGGCTTTGGGCAACATCACATTAGACGCCTCCGGGGCCTTTGACCAGCAGATGGGGGTGAGCGTATGAGTCAGGCGCAGACTGCGGCGAAGGACCCGGCGGCCAGAAGCTGGAACGCTTTTCAAACCGAGACCGACGCTATGGACACCCAAGAGCTGCTAGACGCTTACCGGACCACCGGCGATGAGAATTATAAATGGGCTCTTGTGCTCAGGTATAGAAATTCGATTGAAAAGGTCGCCCTGCAGGCCAAGGGAATTTACAGCCATTTCGTCCAGGTCGACGATGTGATCAGCGAGGGCGTTTTGACCCTGTTGAGCGCCATCGACAAATACGACCCGGAAAAGGGCGCACGATTTGACACCTATGTTTCCAGGCGGATTCGCGGCATGATCATCGACATGGCGCGCAAACAGGATTGGCTGCCGCGAAGCCTGCGCAAACGGACAAAAGAGATCAATGTGGCGGTTACCGAGCTGTATAATGAGCTCAACCGTTATCCCAACGAGACCGAGATCGCGGAAAAATTAGGTATTACCCCGGAAAAGTATCAAAAGGAAGCCGCTGCGATTGCCTTAGGAAACGTTCTTTCCCTGGACGCTATGCTCGATATGTCCAGGGAAGACAGCGGCGCCCTGGAAATTCCGACCAAGGATGCGACTGGACAGCCTGAAGCGGCCTTGCAGGAGCTGGAGTTTCGCCAGATTCTGGCCGATGGAATACGAAGGCTGAAAAAAAACGAGCAAATTGTGCTTTCTCTTTATTATGAAAAAGATTTACATATGAAAGAGATCGCGCAGGTCATGGAAATCAGCGCACCGCGGGTTTCGCAGATCCATGCCGGCGCGATAGAAAAGCTGCAGGACTATATGAGAGCATACCTTCATGAGACCGATTCCGCTCTGCGCGACAAAAAACGAAAGAAGGAATGACGATGTACAAGGGCTTTTATAATTTGACCTCGGGCATGCTTACCCAACAGCGCAATCTGAACGTGGTGGCCAACAACCTTACCAATGTTTCCACCGCCGGCTTTAAGTCCAATACATACACCTCCAGTACTTTTGACGACGTGATGTATTCCCGGGCAGGCAACAAATATAAAAACTATCAGGATATCGGCCGGCAGAGCTATATGCGCGGCACCAGCCAAACCTACACCGACTATACCCAGGGCGCGCCCGAGCCCACCGGCATCAACCTGGATTTCGCCATTGAGGGACAGGGCTTTTTCGCTGTGCAGCGCGCCGATGGCGGCGTGGCCTATACCCGGGCTGGCAGCTTTTCCCTGGACGACGAGGGTTATCTCTGGCTGGGAGGCTACGGTCAGGTTTTGGATCGGAACGGTAGTCCCATCTGGCTGGGGACCGATAAAATCGCGGGCGACCAGTATGGCAATATCTACACCCAGGACGGCAATTTCTTGGCCCAGCTGGGCGTGTATGACTTTGATGATTATGAGCAGCAGCTAGAGTACAATCAGCAGGGGCTTTTTGACGGAACCGGCGCCCGGCCGGCCGAGAATTACATTATTCATTGGCAGTATTTGGAGCGATCCAACACGGATATGGTCAGCGAGATGACCGAGATGATCGGCGTGCAACGGGCTCTGCAAAGCGCGGCGGAGGTCGCCAGGATCTACGACGCGCTGATGACCAAGGCCACTACCGATATCGGACGTCTGTAAAGCTGTAAAGAAACGGGGGAATAGGAAATGGATCAGTCCTTTTATATTGGAGCCGTAGGAGCTTCGCAGCAAATGAAAAGGATGCAGGTGCAGGGAAATAACATCGCGAATATCAACACCTATGGCTTTAAAGCGGAAAAAGCCCGGTTTACCTCCCTGTTTTATCAGAACATGGCGGCCATCGAGCAGCCTGAGGTTCCTTACGGCGTCGGCGCACGCCTGCTGATGACCTCTACCGATTCCGCCCAGGGCGGCGTGGTCACCACCGGGCGGTACCAGGATTATATGATCGACGGCGACGGCTTTTTTGCCGTGCTGGACGGGGATACGAACACCGTATCCTTCACCCGCAACGGCGCCTTTTCGGTGAACGACCTTTTAAGGCCGACCGGCGAGACCGACGAAAACGGAAATCCCGTAATCGAAAAGGTCTGGGTTCTGACCGACCGGCAGGGACGGTTCGTGCTGGGCAACGACGGCAATATTATCGAGGTGGCCGACCAAACCGCCATGCAGCCGGTGGGTATTTTCGACTTTGAAAACTATGACGGCATCGCCCATATCAACGGCACCCGCTTTTTGCCGGTGGATAAAAACGGCGACGCGGCCCTGGGAACGGGCCAGCTGATACAGGGCGTGCTGGAGTCCTCCAACGTGGATCTGGCGGAGGAAATCACGAAGGTGATCGAGTCCCAGCGGGCCTACGGCGCGGCTCTGAAAATGGTGCAGACTTCCGATGAAATCGAGAACACCATCAACAATCTGCGGGCATAACGGGGAGGGATAAAGGTTGAACCTGAAGGGCTATGACGAGCTGAATTCCCTGGAAATTGATACGTTGCAGGAAATTGGCAGCATCGGCACGGGCAACGCGGCCACGGCGCTTTCACAGCTGCTCAACTGCGAGGTCCGCATTACCACGCCCGAAGTACGGATTATGGGCTATAACGAGGCCATCGAATGGATCGGCGGCGCGGAGGAAATCACCGCGGGGGTCCTGGTCCGGCTGGGCGGAAAGATAAACGGCATCATGCTGGCGGTGCAAAAGCTGGATTTTGTCAATCAGGTGCTGCAAAGCATGATGGATATGCAGGTCGAGGACTATATAGGGCTGGGAGAAATGGAACGTTCGGCCCTCATCGAGGTAGGCAATATCATGATCTCGACCTTTATCAACGCGTTGAGCGGGCTGGCCGATCTGGAAATCGATTTGACGGTTCCGGCCTTTACGGTCGACATGCAAGGCGCGATTATGGCGGTTCCTATGGCGGAGTACGGCGGACAATCCGATTATATTATGACAATCGGAGGCAACTTTTTATGTAACGGAAATCAAGTTCCTTGCCGGCTCTTACTTTCGCCGGATATCCGTTCACTGAATTTTTTGCTGGGGAAGCTGGGCGTTAGCGATGGGGAATAAATTGATTATTGGAATTGCCGATATGAAGTTGGCACAGAAGGAAGGTATGCTTATCACCTATGCGCTGGGTTCTTGTATCGGCATTTGTCTATATGATCCGCTGGTGAAATTGGGGGGGTTGCTTCATATTATGCTCCCTTTGAATATGGAGACCGGGCGGAAAAACACCTTGAAATATGCCGACACTGGTCTTAGCGAGATGGTCAGGCAGATGACGCTCAAAGGGGCGAATACGTCCAGACTGACTGCGAAAATCGCAGGCGGCGCCAAAATGTTTGAGAGCAACGGCAACTGGGGCAACATTGGCCAGCGCAATATCGAAAGCGTACATATGCAGCTGAAAAAGCACGGAATCAAGCTGTTGAAGGAAGACGTGGGGGGAACGGTGGCCAGGACGCTGCTCTTCGACGTATCCAACGGTATGGCCTGTATCCGGTCTTACGGAAAGCCGGAATTGATTATTTAGAGCTACAGACCCGCGGGTCACCTATACATTCCATTCACAGAGGGGGAAATCAAACATGTTGGAAGACGATAAAAAAGGCATCTTGTTGGAATCCGGGACCAACGAAATTGAAATCATGGAGTTTACGATTGACAATAATCTCTATGGGATCAATGTGGCCAAGGTACGCGAAATTATGATGTCTGAGCCGGTCAAGGCTATGCCCCACGCGCATCCGGCGGTGGAAGGTATTTTCAAGCCGCGGGACATTGTGCTCACTGTGGTGAATCTCCCGAAATATCTCAACGGGGTTGAGGGGGGAAAAGCGGAAAAAGATCTGTTCATCGTCACGAATTTCAATAAAATGTACGTGGCTTTCCGTGTGCATACGGTGGTGGGAATCAGCCGTATTTCCTGGAAGGATATCCAAAAACCCGACGATACGGTATCGGGCGGCGAGGAAAGCGTCGCGACCGGTATCGCCCAGTGCGGCGACGATTTGGTAACGATTTTGGACTTTGAACGGATCGTGGCCGAAATCGCGCCGCAGACGACCATCCAGATTTCGGAAATCGAAAAGATGGGATATCGCGAATGCCGCGAAATGCCGGTATTTGTAGCGGAGGATTCTATCTTACTGACTAAGATGATCGAAGAAGCGCTGCATAAATCGGGCTATATCAACGTGCGGCTATTCTCCAACGGCCAGGACCTGTGGGACGCTTTGACAGCCGCTAAGCGCAATGGAAATATTAGGAACACCTGCTCCATTGTGATCACCGACCTGGAAATGCCCCAGATGGACGGGCATCGCCTGACCAAACTGATCAAAAGCGATGCCGAGCTCAAGGAACTCCCGGTGATTATATTCTCGTCCCTGATCACGGAGGAAATGCGGGTGAAGGGAAAAGAGCTGGGGGCGGACGAGCAGCTCAGCAAGCCCGAGATCGCGCATCTGGTCAACGTGATGGATCACCTTCTCACAGGCAAGCCGGCTTAAAATCGACAGATAGGGGGAGACGCTCATGGGCAGCAAGTATATTATGAAGCAGCCGATTAAGGACCCTAAGGGGGCGATTATTGGCCATGAGATATTGTACCATGGAGAGAATCAGGCTTTCAGCGGAGAGGACCCAAGCACCGCCAATGACTTTGCCGCGGCCGATACGATTTACAACTTTTTGACCCAAAACACCGCCAAAGCGCTGAAGGGCTCTCTGAACTTTATGACCTTTACCACCACGCTTCTGATGAAGAAAACGCCGCGGCTGTTTGCCAAATCGGAGCTGGTCATTCAGATTGACGACAGCGTGATTATTCATCCCCTGTCCATGCATTTTGTACAGCAATATGCAAAGGAAGGCTACAAAATCGCGGTGAACGAATTTCAGTTTTCGCCGCGGTATCTGGGCCTGATGGATAGTATCGACTATATTAAGATCAACAGCAAAACCACCAATGATCTCACCATGCGCAATATCATTGAGATCGCGCACAGCATGAACAAAAAATGCATTGTGACGGATATTGACTCTGAAGAACGGTATCAAAGAGCTGTCTCTATGGATGCGGACGCGATGGAGGGAACCTATGTGGCCGAGATTATGACGGCCAAGGTCCATTCCAGCGCGTACCTGCAAAGCAACTTCTTCCGTCTAATGGTAGCCGTTACGCGGGACGAACCCAATGTGGAAGAAATCGAGCAGCTCATCAGTACCGACGTCAGCCTGAGCTACGGTCTGCTCAAGATGGCCAACTCGGTTTATTTCGCCCTCCGTCACCGCGCTACCACCATTCACCAGGCGGTTATGACCCTGGGTCTGGGCCAGCTCAAGCAGTGGATTTATCTGCTTAGCACCAGCGGCACCGACAATACCATCGACGCCGGAACAGAGGAATTTTTGAAGCTTTCCTTTATGCGGGCCAACTTTGCCAGCGAATTGATGGCTTACGCCAAAGATATGCCCATTTCCAAGTCGGAAGCATATCTGATGGGCATGTTCTCCACCCTCAATTATTTAATTGACGCGCCTATGGAGGAGATCCTGGGAGAAGTGGTTGTGGCGGACGAGATCCGGGAAGCTCTGTTGCACAAAACCGGCCGCTGCGGCCAGCTGTACGACCTGATTCTTAGCTATGAGGCGGCGGACTGGGAGAAAATTACCAGTCTGGCTGCGGAGCTTGGCATTCCGGACCAGTATCTGACCAACGTGTATTTCGTGTGTATGGATAATGTGAATACCCTTTGGGAACAGCTGACCAACGCTTACAGCACGGGAGAGGACGATACCGCTTCCGATGAACAGGTGTAATTCAAGAATTATGCGGCTGGGTTCTGTTTTTAAACAGACGAAATAAAGGCGCGGCGAAAGCCGCGCCTTTATTCGCAAAAAATGGCCGACAGCTCAACATATCGGCCATAAATAACATATAGTGATAAAAGAACACGGCCCCATCTGCGGCTGAAAAAGCCGGCATAAGGCTTATTGCTCATGCAGGGGATTGTCCATAACGATTTTACAGGCGCGTAGAATCTGCGCGGTTACTTCGGCATGGTATCGTTCGTTATAAATGATAACCCGAGGATTGCGTTCGTTTTCCGGCGCTACGATATACTTGGGAACGAGATTATTCAAAGCGATGGCCTTCACATCCGCCACGCATTTGGGACAGTCGCACAGGCCGAACATTTTGATATATCGGCCGGCGCTGTCTTCCACCAGGGCCTGCATGATGTTGATATAGCTTGTATCTGGCGCCGGGGGCTCTGCGGCGGGAACAGGCTGGGCGGCAGGCGCCGGCGGCTGTTCGGCCTGTACAGGCGGCGCGGGCTCTGATTGCGGCTGTCCTGCCGGCGCGGCCGGCGGGACGGCAGAATCTTCCGCTTCCAGGACAGCGGCTGGCGGTTGGGATGCGGGCATAGAAGCGGCGGCCGTTTGAGTTTCTTGCTGGACCTCTTGGACCGCGGGCTGCTGCGCGTCAGGAATGGCGGCGGCTTCCGTCTCGGGTTGCGGGGGAATTTCCTGCTCAGTGAAGAGAGCGGCCTCCTCGGGCTTGGCGGAGACGGGTTCCGGTGCGGAAAGCGTCTCCGGCGGCTCAGGTTCGGAGATGGGCGCAGAGGCGTTTTCCGCCTGTTCCATTTCCTCCTGGGACAGGGCCGGCTCGTCTTCCAGCAAATCCTCTAAAGCGTCTTTGATTTGCGAGGTAATTTCCAAGTCGGAGGGCAGGGAGGGGACAATGGCTTGGGGCGCGGTAGGAACAGGGGCTGCGCCGCCCGTCGTTTGAGCCGCCGCTTCCTGCGATTCGGCCTGCGCGGCGGCTTGGTCCGCTCCGTCCGCCTCCTTATAGTTTTTACTGATCAGATTCATCACATGGGCCGTTTTGCTGGTGTTGATTACTTTCTTTTTCGCCATGGTAACATTCCTTTTCTTTTATTTCTTAGAAGGCAGGGGAAACCGGTCGCCGGCTATTACGGCCACGACCTCCTGCAAGTCCTCGGCCGGCTTGCAGCGGGGAGCGTAGGTAATCACGCTCTGCCCGTGCGCGGGCGCCTCCGCAACGTTGATGCTGCGGCGGATCTTGGTTTCAAATACCCGGCTGTCCAATTGGCGGGCCACCTCCTGCGCCAGCTCCAGCACCTCCTGGGACAGGATGAGACGCGGGTTGAATTTGTTGAGCAGAATGCCCAGCACCTTTAAATGGGGATTAAAGGTATCGCGGACGCTGATGATGGTCTCCTGCAGCTGGGTAATACCCACAAGGCTGAGAATTTCGGCCTCCATCGGCACAATCAGGGAATCGGTGGCCACGTAGGCGTTGATGGTCAAAACATTGAGGGAGGGCGGCGTATCGATAATGATAAAGTCGTATTCCTTGCGAATGGGGCGCAGGCATTGGTCCAGCATGAATTCCCGGCGCGCCGAATTGAATTCCACCTCTGCGGCCGAGAGGGTGATGTCCGCAGGCAGAATGTCGCCATATTCGGAGGAGACAATGGCGTTCTCGATCGATTGATTGCCCTTGAGCACATCGCAGACCGTATAGCCTTCGCCAATATCGAGCCCTAAATTAAAGCCCAGATTGCCTTGAGGATCGAGATCAATGCCCAGAACACGCGCACCTCGCTGATGCAGCCCGCAAATAAGAGCGGAAGCGGTGGTCGTTTTGCCAACGCCGCCCTTTTGATTTGTGATGGTGATGATTTCTGACAAGGAAATCTTCCTCCTTAAGCATAAAAAAATTAAAAAAAGTCTTTAAGTTATTCTATCATATTGTCGATAAAAATAAAAGAGGGGTAAAAAGTAATTTTTTACAACAGGCAGCAAGCTAAGACAGAAAACAGCCATGGGGAACAGAGCTGTTTTGGCTTTTGCCGCAAGGCTTTTATACCCTGGAAGAGCATTGCCGCCGTTGCGGGCGAAGGCATAGTATCAGAATGATTTTTATAAGTATAGTAAGAATAAAAAGAGGTGTGATACAATGGCATCTATCAACAGTTTAGGCAGTTCCTCCAGTATTTATGGTTCCAGAAACGTCATGTCGGGTCTGGCCAGCGGTATGGATACCGAAACCTTGATCGAAAATGCGGTAGCCGGTATCCAGGCCAAGATTGCCGCTCTTCAAAAGAAAAGCACGAAGGTTGAATGGCAGCAGGAGGCTTATAGAAAGATTATCGACCAGATTCTGAACTTCTCCAGCTCCTACAATTCCTATTCGTCTAGCAACAACCTCTCCTCCGCCAGCTTTTTTAACAGCGCCTATATGGTGACCACCGCCGGCAAATATGCCGACAAGATTTCGGCTACCGGCAAATCGTCCAGCGATATCCGGATCTTAGGCGTCAAGCAGCTGGCTACTTCGACCAAGTACTCGGTGTCCGGCGTGGGCGGAAGCACTGCCGATGTGCCTACCATTTCCGGAAGCGAGCTGGATCTTAACGAAGAGATGAAGGTGAGCAAGATTTCCGGCTCCCTCACCATAAACTATGGCGGCAGCCGTGCCTACACGGTAAAGTTTGGCGAGTTGGACGCCTATGAAAATGCCGACGAGCTGGCCGACGCCATTACCGAACAGCTGAAGGATCAGAAGATGACCTTGTCGGACGGTTCCTCCGTCCTGGTCAGCAGCAGGATAGGCGTTTCGGTCAAGGACGGCAACATTGAATTTTATGACAAGGCGGGCGCGGGCAATAAAGTTTATGTCCATTCCGCCAGCGGCGACTTGGCGGAAACGCTGCATGTGGATCCTACCCAAAAGTCTTCCTCGCTGGAGGTGGGCAACACGCCGCTGTATGAGACCCCGACCAAGGGCGAATATTTGAAGGACAAGGAGATCAAGTTCACCCTTGACGGCGTGACCAAAACCATCTCTATCGATAAAGCCTACAGCGATCAGGACGAACTGATCGCAGACATAAACAAGAAGCTTTCCAGCGCCTTTGGCGCGGGTAAGATTTCGGTTTCCGCCAATTATGACAAGGGGCTTGTTTTCACCACCGCCAAGGGATCTACCATGAGTATTGAGGGCGGTAAGGCCTTGGGACTGTCCACCGATTCCGAGCTGTCCTATCTCGATATGAGCAAAAAGCTGGGCGATATCATCAAGGACGGCGATTGGGACAGCTTTGCCAAGGCCGAGGCCACGGGCAAAGTCACCAAGGTCGAGGCGACCGAAACCGACCCAGCTTATTATGTGGACGAAAAGGGAAACCGGGTAGAACAGGCCGACGACGACAATTGGTATCGGATTGACGAAAAGGGCGATTTCCTTTATAAGTTTGAGCTCAACGGTCAGACTATTGGAAACTTCTCCAAAAACAGCCAGCTGGAAAATGTTACGGTAGCCATCAATAATAATACCACCGCCGGCGTAAACGTCAGCTATTCCAAGACTACCAATCAGTTCCATTTCGTTGCGGAAGAATCCGGCTCCGCCGGCAAGGTCGACTTTGGCGAGGGCCTGGCGCAGAAGCTGTTCGGTCAGGGCGGCAGCAATGTCGTCAAGGAGGAGCAGGGCGTAGACGCCATATTCTCCATGTCGGTGGACGGGAATGTCTATGACGGCATCAGCCGCAGCAGCAATACCTTTAATGTGGACGGTATGGATATTTCGCTGAAGGGAACCTTCGGCGAGTTTAACGGCGAAAAGTTGCAGGATGTGGCGGAAGCGGAAAAGGACGCCGTTACCTTTACTTGTTCGGCGGACGCGGATAAAATCGTGGACGCCATCAAGACTATGGTGGAGGATTACAACGCCATGGTCACCGAGATCAAAAACGCATATTCCACCATGCCCGCCCAGAAATCCAACGGCAGCCGGTACGAGCCCTTAAGCGATAAGGATATTGAAGGTATGACTGAATCGGCCGTGAAGTCCTATGAGGAAAAGGCTAAAGAGGGCATCCTGTTTGCCGATCGGGACTTGTCCAATCTTTACAGTAAGCTTACCTCCATCATCTCGCCGGCCGGGCAGGACGGGGCCGACCTCCGCGCTATGGGTCTGGAGGTGTCCTACAGCAACGGTCTGAGCGTCATCAAGCTGGACGAGGATAAGTTGCGCGCGACCCTGAATACCAATCCGGATAAAGTGAAGGACGCCTTTACCAAATCGGTGGCCAACGGCGCCGAGACCGACGGTTTGATGGCATCCTTGAAAAATACGCTGGAGGTTTACGCCAAGTCTACCGGCAGCGATAAGGGTATACTGGTGACCAAAGCCGGTTCCGCTAAGGTGCCCGCGTCGGTTTACCAAAATACCCTTCAGACGAGACTGGATGAGTACGACAAGCAAATCGAAAAGTGGCAGGATAAGCTGAGCGACCGGGTTGATTATTACACCAAGCAGTTTACCTTGCTGGAACAGCTTGTCGCTGAGATGAATTCCCAAAGCTCCGCCCTGATGGGGCTGATGGGAGGAATGGGAACGGCTTCCGTATAGGCCGGAGGAGATAATCAGCATGGATACAAAGGGATTGCAGCGTTATCAAAAGGACGCCGTTGATACTATGACGCAGGGCGAGCTGCTGCTTATGCTTTATGACGAGCTGGTAAAACGGCTCACAAGAGCCGAACTGGCCTTGGATAAGGAGGACTACGCCCTCTTTGAGGCGTCGGTGGACCGCAGCGTTGAAATCATCTGGTATCTGGACGATACGTTGGATAAGCAATATTCCATTGGCCGGGATTTAGCAAAGCTATATGACTTTTTTTGCTATGAGCTCAGCCGAGTGAAGGTAGGCCGCAACCGCACCGAGCTTGCAAGAATGCAGAAGATGGTCGGTGAACTGCGGGACTCTTTCCGAGGCGCACAGCAAAACAATGATTCGGGAAAGTGAGCGTTGCCATGCAGGCTGAAACCTTAATGAACGCGCTGGTTTTAACCAAGCGTATAGGAAATCTGCTCAATGAGATCATGGATATCTCTCAGCAGTTGGCCGAGGCGGTTGACCGCGGCGATGAAGTAACGGCTGGGATGCTCATTTCCATGCGCTCAGAACCCATCGATAAGCTGAAGGTTGCCCGCCGTGCGCTGCAGGAGCTGGTGGAAGAAGCCGGCCCGGCGGACCGGGAGAGGCTATCTGCATTGCTGGGGGGCGGCAAAGCGGCGGACAGCCGGGAAGAGCCCCTGGAAAAGCAGGCGGCCTCCAATGCACGACAATCGGAAAAGGTGGTTACCTTTGAGCGCGTCCTGAATCGAAAGGTCACAAGAGACAAATCGATTTTTCAATAACAAGCGTCAGCGTCATCCCTTTTTGATAGGGGATGACGCTGACGCGCAGCTATCGGAACCGGCGGCGTTAAGCTGTTTGCCTGGAAAGGAATAGGGAGAACGGTTCCGGGGCTAGAAGGGCTTTTAGCCCGCCGTATAGCTGTTTCGCGTATCGTGGGCGTTTGCCGTTTTGACAGAGCTACTATGAAATGCAGAGGGATCCATTTATGCCGGATATTATTCTGGAGGGCGTTAGTAAAATATATAAGGATCGTCACAGAGGTCGTTGGAGGGGGCGCTTAAAAGCAGGAGATCTTGATCTCACAGTTCGTGCGGCGGAGGACCTGGACCTTACTATTCGACAGGGGGAATTTGTTTTTGTCGTAGGCAGCAGCGGCGCTGGGAAAAGCACCCTGCTACGATTGATCAGCGGCGGCGTAAAGCCGGATAAAGGGAAGGTTTACCTGGACGGATACAGTATGGACACCTTTCACTCCTGGAACAGGAGCTATCGGATCAATGTCTTCGGACAGGTTTGGCAGGAACCCACTCTGGTCAGAAAAAAAACGGTGGAGGAAAATCTGCGGCTTGTGGCGAATATTCACGACTGGATGCAGCGGGGACCTCATAAGGCTGTGAAAGAACGCGTGAATAAGGTGTTGGGGCTTGTGGGAATGTCGGGATCCAACGATTTGTTCCCGGTGGAGCTGTCCGGCGGAGAAGTGCGGCGGGTGGAACTGGCCAGAGCCTTGATCAACAGTCCTTCCATTTTGGTGCTGGATGAGATCACCAATAACCTGGACGACGACAATATTTGGGATATTCTCCAATTGCTAATCGAGCTTAATGAAAAGGGAACCACAATTATTATGGCCACCCACGCCAGTCAATACGTGAATATCATGTGCCGCAGGGTGATCACCTTAGTAAACGGACGCATCCGTAGCGACGTGCAGAGGGGAAAATACGGCGATATGGTTTAAAAACTGTATGCAGGACGGTTTTTAAACCATATGCCGATTGATATAGAAAGTCATCAAAAATATGATGGAAAGAAGAGGAGAAAAGATCATGCTTAAAAACATGAAAATCAAGAAGAGCTTAATTCTGACATTTGGGATTACGGTTCTGCTTTCTGTAGCGATCATTATTTGTACTTTGTTTATTATGATTTCGCAGAAGGGCCGCTATTCCAACCTAATCGATCAGGAAATTAAGGCGACTGAACTGATTACGAAAAGCGAACTGTATACCAATATAGCGGCCCGCGACCTTCGCGATGTGGCGCTGATGCCCAATGCCTCGGGCGCAGCTGATAAAATACAGTCTATTTATAAGACTCTGGAAGACGCGGACGCCGTTATGCAGGAGCTGAAGGCGGCGTATCCGCTGGCTGACAAATCGCAGCTGGAATCCTACATCAGCGTTTTCCAAAGCTGGGGACAGGAGATTCCTGACATTGCCGCCGCCATCACTTCCGGCAATATGACCCAGGCTATTAACATGATTCAAACCAAGTGCAGCCCTCTGCTGAATCAAATGACTTCCATAGGCGCCTCCTTGAGCGATATTCTCTCCGACGCTAAGGACAAGGCCATCCGTCAGCAGGAAATGATGACGACCTATGCGATTATCATCATTATCGCAGTACTGGTTATCGCCGTTATTTTCGTGTTGAGCCTCATCACCAAGTTGATCAAAACCATCACCACGCCCACCGAAGAAATCCGCGCGGCTCTGGTTGGCTTCAGTCAGGGTAATCTGCGGGTTCCCATCACCTTTACAAGCAAAAACGAGTTGGGCGAAATGTGCGACGCCATGCGGAAAAGCCAGCATATTCTCGGCGGCGTTATCGAGGACGAGTGCTATCTGCTGGAGGAAATGGCCCAAGGCAACTTCAATTTGACCAGCAAGGACAAGAATCTGTACGTCGGCGCGCTGAGCTCTATTCTGAAGTCTATCAGGACCATCAACTATAACCTCAGCGATACCTTGACTCAGATTTCCCAGAGCGCTGAGCAGGTTTCCGCCGGTGCCGAGCAGGTCTCTACCAGCGCTCAGGCTCTGGCCCAGGGAGCGACCGAACAGGCCAGCGCCGTGGAGCAGCTTTCCGCCACCATTAACGAAATTTCTAACAACGCCCAGGAAAACGCCAAGAGCAGCGAAGAGGTCATGGTCCATTCGCAGGCGGCCGGCGGCAAGATTGAGACCTGCTCCCAGTATATGGAGCAGATGGTAGAAGCGATGAAGAAGATTTCCGAGTCCTCTGAGGAAATCAGCAAAATCATTGCTACGATTGAAAACATCGCTTTCCAGACCAATATTCTGGCGCTTAACGCCGCTGTGGAAGCCGCGCGCGCCGGCGTTGCGGGCAAGGGCTTTGCCGTTGTGGCCGACGAGGTTCGGAACTTGGCCTCCAAGTCGGATCAGGCCTCCAAGGCGACTAAGGATTTGATTGAACGCTCTATCGTCGCTGTAAAGGATGGAGAGGAAATTGTAAACCGGGTATCCGACGCCCTTAACAGCACCCGTGAGGCTGCGGGTTCCGCTGTGCAGGGAATTGGCACGATCAGCACGGCTGTGGAAAGCGAAGCCGAGTCCATTTCGCAGGTCATGGAGGGCATCGACCAGATTTCTTCCGTTGTGCAGACCAACTCTGCGACCAGCGAGCAGTCCGCGGCTGCGAGTGAAGAGCTGTCCAGCCAGGCCGCGTTGATGAAGGATCTCATGACGCGCTTTAAGCTGCGCGGGGTCGACAACCATGAAAACAGCATGGAGGTATCCGCATATACTGCTCCTGAGGCTTATGAGGAGGAAGGCAGCGCGACTGTTAACTCCTTTAGCAAGTATTAAGGAACAGCTTGTTTCCTTGTACATATCGCGCCATCATTTTTGTAGCTTTTCCATAAATACGTTTCTTGTATAGTGGGGCTTGTAAATTGCCAGAGAGAGGTTGAATTCCCCTCTCTGGCATTTTTCAACAGATTGAAATAAATAGCAGCCTTCAAAATACCTGAGAGGGTACGCGAGACCAAGCGGAGCTAAATGCATAGGCTGGGTTGACGACCCAAGGGGACGAGAGCTAGCCGCTCGACAGAGCGGCAAAAAGGGTCAGCCGCTCGACAGAGCGGCAAAAAGGGTCAGCCGCTCGACAGAGCGGTAAAAAGAGTCGGCCGCTCGACAGAGCGGTAAAACGACGATACCGTGGCTTGAACTCGACGCCATTTGCTGAACCCCGCTTTTTCGCGTCTATTCTCTCGTCTATTCTGAAAATTGCTAAAAACATTTTGGAGTGATGTGTTATGAGGAAAAAAAGAAGCTTTGCGGAAAGGTTTTTTCCATGGAAGAATGGCAAGAATTCTGAAAACGCCGCGGAGGAACAGCTGCAGTCTATTGAAATGGAGGAGATTCCTCCTCCCGAGAGGCCCAAGGATGAAATAAAGGTTCAAGCCGGCCGGCAGCTTACGCAGGCCTGGCAAAAATGGCGCGGGGACGCGGCCACGCTTTGGCTAACCGTATTCGGCGGCGAAAACGGCTGCAAATTGCATCTCGACCCCTCGACGCTGGAGCCTGAGGGGAGCAGACTATCCGACCAGCTGGAAAAGGTTGCGGAAAAATATTTGCAGGCATGGGAGAAAGCGGCCAAAGAAACTGCGGCGGAGCCGGGCGCGCTGTGTAAAGTCTATATGTCCGCCGACCGGATGGCGGCTTGGCTTTTCCTGTTTCCACCTTTTTCCCCGCAGGATAAAATTTCATTGGAAGCGCTCAACGAAGCCGTGCGGAAGAGCGGCGTTACGACTGGAATCGATCAGGCCGCGATAGACTATGTATTTCAAAATCAGCCCTATTTTGAGCTCGTGCCTCTGGCCTGCGGCACAATGCCCGTTGAGGGCGCGGACGGCACCATAAGGGAACTATATCCCCGGCAGACCGAGGACGAAATCAAGACGGATGAAAGCGGCGCGGTCGATTACCATATGAAAAATTATATCCAGGCGGTCCAAAAAGGGGACATTATTTGCGACATCCTTCCGCCCACAGAGGGTACGCCCGGCATGCGGGTGGACGGTCAGGCCGTCAAACCCCATCCTGTGAAGCCGGCCAAGGTTCTTCTTGGCGCTAACACCGCCTTTACGGACGACAAACAGCATGTGATTGCCAAAATGGACGGACATCTGGAATACAGTCATTCCACCTTTTCGGTTCGCTCCATTTTAGATGTGGCGGGCGACGTGAATTACGAAACCGGCAATATTGAATATCATGGGGATGTTCATATTCACGGCAATGTCTGCGAGGGATTTTCGGTCCGTGCGGCGGGCTCGGTCATAATTGACGGCGCTGTGGAGTCGGCGCATGTGGAGGCGGGCGGAGACGTTATTGTGGCAGGCGGCATTCTAGGCGATAACCGCGCTCTGATAAAGAGCCGCAGTAGCGTCCGCGCAAAGTACTTGGAAAACTGCGTTGTATATGCCGGCGAAGGCGTATACGCAGACTGCGCCATAGCCTCGCAAATCGGCTGTGATAACAGTATCGTAATCACCACCGGACGGGGAACGGTCATCGGCGGAACCTTGACGGCCGGTAAGCTGGTTAAGGCGCATATCGTAGGCTCTAAGTCAGGCAAAAAAACAAGGATCATTCTGGGGGTTCTACCCTATACCGAGCAGGAAGGCGCGGCCGGCGAGGCCGAGCTGGAAGAAATCCATCAAGAGCTTGAGAAGCTGGAGGAAGAAATTCGCCGGTTGGAACGGCAATCGGGAAGGGCAGACGCCAGCGCTCAGCTTGGAAAGGCGAATCTGCGCAAATCCGTCCTCACCATGAAGGAGGAGCGGGCCTTAAAAAGCAAGCAAAGGCTGGAATCGGCCAAGCCGGATTTAAAGCTGTGCCGGTTTGAATGCAGCGTTGTATACCCTATTACGAAGTTAACCATTCAGGAATACGTACATTACTTTGAAGATATGAAAAACAGCTGTATCGCGACGCTGGACCTGCAAAGCGGAGAAATTAAATTTCACTGATTGGACGATACGGCGACGTATGCGTCCTTCTCAGAGACGGCTTGCAAGCCCCGCGGGGTAAACGGACGAAGCTGTGATTTTTTTCCGGCCGGGAACAAGGGCTGCGGTTGAGGGCCATTCTCTGCTCTGAAACAAGCCCGACCTTTGGCATATAGTATACGCTATGCGTCAATTTCTGCGAATCCCTGGATTGGCTCCGCATAGCGGAGCGTCCCTTGGGGGAAGCATGGAGCGCTTTTTGACGTTCACAGAGATGGGCTGCGCGAAAATCTATATGGAAAATCGCGGCCCGGGCATAAAGAGATCGATTTGCAATTTTCCAAACAAACGGCTTCCTCCAGACGCTAGCCAGGCGGTTGCGGGTTGACCGGAAAGGGGCATTTGCTTCTATGGCGAAATATAAGGAACAGGAAAAGGATTTGATTTTCGCGCTGGACATTGGCACGCGCAGCATCGTCGGCGTTGTGGGCAGGCTGGAAAACGAAAGATTTAAGGTCTTGGCCATGGAAAGCACCGAGCACAATAACCGAACCATGCTGGACGGGCAGATCGACGATATCAGCGGCGTCGCCTCTTTGGCCGGGCAGGTCACCCAAAGGCTGGCAAGCAAGCTGGGCGTCCGTCTGAAACGCGTTTGCGTGGCGGCCGCCGGCCGTGCGCTGCGCACACAGCGCGGCAGCTTCTCCTTGGAGCTGAATGAAAAGAACCCGATTACGGCCAATGAGATCAGTCAGATTGAAGCAGGCGCAGTTAGTATGGCGGAAGAAGCTTTGCAGGACGACGAAACTGGCCGCCGCCAATTCTATTTGGTAGGGTATACCGTTGTCCAATACCGCTTGGATAATTATCCGCTGACGACCTTGCTGAACCACAGCGGCCAAAGGGCGGAGGGGGATATAGTAGCGACCTTTCTGCCCGGCGAAGTGGTGGAAAGCCTATACGCCGCTATGCGGGAAATCGGGCTACAGGTGAGCAGCATCACTCTGGAGCCTATCGCCGCCATGAACGCGGCTATTCCGGCCGAGCTTCGTCTGCTCAATCTGGCCCTGGTGGATATTGGAGCGGGTACCTCTGATATTGCCATTTGCAGGGATGGAAGCATTATCGGCTACACTATGGTCACCCAGGCCGGCGACGAGATTACTGAAACTATTATGCGGGCTTATTTGGTGGATTTTCAAACCGCCGAGCAGATGAAACGCAGCCTGAAAACCGACGGTACAATCACCTTTGTCAATATTCTGGGACTGGAGGAAAGCGTTTCGGCCGAAGCGCTTTTCAAGGCGATTGAAAAACCGATGGAAAGTCTGGCCGAGGCCATTTCACAGCAGATTCTCGCAATCAACGGCAACGCGCCGTCCGCCCTTTTCATGGCTGGCGGCGGCAGCAAGCTGGACGGCCTGCAGGAAAAGATGGCGGCGTGTCTGTCTATGGACCGAAAGAGGGTAGCCTTGGCTGGCGGCAACTTTTCCAAGAGCGTATTTACAGACGACGAGACTTTGGAACTGAACAATTCGGAATATGCGACGCCCCTGGGAATTGCGGTTTCCGCAGGTATGGGACTGCTGAACGACAGCTATATCGTATATTTGAATGGGGAAAGAGCCAAGCTGTTCCGCAACGACGCCCTAACCTTGGGAGATATTTTACTGATGAACGGATATACCTATACTGACTTGATGGGCAGGGTGGGAAAAAGCCTGAGCGTCACGGTCGACGGAAAGCATATGCGTTTCCGAGGGGAACCGACAGCGCCGGCCATTTTGCGGATTAACGGCGCGGACGCGGCCATAACCACAGTCGTACACGCCGGCGATCGCATCGATTTTACGCCAGCCAAATCGGGCGCGCCCGCCGTTAAAACTCTGGCGGATATCTTGGGAGCGGATTATGCGGGCAAGGTGCTGGTGAACAATAAGGAGGCAACCTCCTTGCAAACCTCGCTTCGATACGGCGACGTGGTTTTAACCTTGGGCAAATCGCAGTCTTCTTCCCGGCCGACCAAGGCGGCGCGAAAGGCGGAAGACCCGAAACCGGAGGAACCCCCAAAGCAGCCGGAACTTCGAAAGCAGTCCGAACCTCAAAAACAGCCGGAACCCCAACTGCAGCTTCCGGTTCAGCAGGCGCAGCCGTCCGCGTCCCCGGCAGAAAATACGAAAAAGAAGGAACTGCGTTTTTTTTTGAATGACAGCCCCCTTTCGCTGCCGGAAAAAGAAAACAAGGAGCCCTACTATTTGATGGATCTGCTGGAATATACGAAAATCGATTTTGGAAACTTAGACTGTCCGGTGCGGATGACGGTCAACGGAGCGCCATGCGCCTTTCAAACGGTGTTGCATGACCGGGATTCGGTCGTCATCTGTCCGGAAGAGAGTACAGTAAAATAAGGCGGGTTATGATACAATGTGGATATTAAAGAAAAACAACCCTACAGATTCGTCCGCGGATGAGAGGGAAGCGGCGCAGCCGGCCTATAAGGCGGCTGCGGCATCCCAGTTTATAAACGTTCGGAAAAATATAGCCATCGTTCTGTGCGCCGCTGCACTTTTCTGCCTATTGACGGGCTGCCAGTCCAAGGGGGAAGAGGAAGGGCTTATCGTCGAAACATATGCGATCGAGTCGGAAAGCGTGCCCGCTATGCAGGTAGAGGACAACGTGGAGGTGTCGATGACCGACCCCGTCACTTATGCGTACATAGGTTGGGAAAACGCGGGAGAATCGGTGTCCCAATATGTCGAGTCCATGACGGCCGAAGAAAACGGTTTTTCAGTGGCGAAAGCCAAAGAAGCGCCAGATTATACCAAAGAAAAGGGCGACGTGAAGCTTACCAAGCAAGCGGTAAGCGACGAAAATAAGCGGATTGCCCTGGAGTTGAGCTGGTATCCCGGCATCTGTACGGTAGCCGTTAGTCTGGAAGATGCCGCGGGCGGCGCAAACGGGGAAGTCGCTGAGCAAGAGACCCTGACCCAGACCGAAGCGGTCGAAATGATCCAAGGCCTGCGCCCAGCGGTTCTGGAGCTCAGCGGAGACAGTATGGACGCTTATAACGTTTATGTCAGAAATGGGCTGGTTGACGTCAACCAGGAGGCGTGTATCTGGCTGGAAATCTATACCGATGCAACCAGGGCAGGGACAAACGCTCATATGGGAACCTACTATCTCAGTCGGGACGGCAAGCGGCTGTATTCTCTAAACCATGCGGACGATTCAATCAAGAAATTAGAGCTTAGCTGAAGCCCGGGGCGGCTGATAACAAATAGACCGAAACAAGCCTGCCGGCCGCAGTTCGTACCCTGCGGCCGGCATTTTATCATAAAAAAGAAGATCGTCTGCCTCCAAGGCGGAATAGAGCTTTGGGGGACAAACATTTATCGCTCGTTAGGCTGTTTTCGCTGCGGCCGGTGGGCAACCGAGTTGCGCCCGGCTATGCGGACCGTCCCCTAAAGGACGGCTTGCTGACGGCCGCCAAATCCAAGAACGCCGTTAGTACCCTTTATTAGTACCCGCTCCCCCCGTTTGGTCTGTCCGTGAAGGCCGCCTTTTGGGCTGCTGCGCTATTCCCCAAGGCAGAAGGCAGCGGCCCGCTCCAAGAAGCGGTTTGAAGCGGCCAAGCTTGGGTCGCCGCTGGACTCTTTGGCGTTTTACAGATGAACGGCGGCAGAGGAGAGCGTTTGGGCGCAGCTGGTCGAGCGAAGCTCGACAACTCGCCGGCCAGCCGCAGGACCAAACGGCGTAGATGTTTTTTTCGCGGTGAGGATCATTCAAAGATATTAGAGCGCATTTCAAATTCGGGAGGTATTTCCGCATGAGTGAAACAAAGAAATTTTGGCAAAGCATTTTGTGGGTATTGCTCCTGTTGGCGGCTGTTGTCCTATTGTTTCGGTGGTATTCCACAGCAAACAGTCAGCGTATTGAAACTCAAAATCTGAATTATACCATAGACTCCGCCCGGCAGACGGCTAAACGGATAGAGGGCGAGTTCGCCAACGCTGTCCTGCGCATTCGCAACTACGCTTATTTGCTGGACACCAGCCTGAGCGAGCCGGACGTCGGCCTGGAGCTGCTGCGGGGAATTGAGGAAAATTCGATTTTTGACGCGATTCATTTCACCAACAAGGAAGGAATCGACCTGGCCTCCAGCGGCGTAACCTCCAACAACCGTGACAAGACATACTTTATCAAGGGCATGCAGGGGGCGAGCGGTCTGGAAGTGGTCTTCACGCCTGGAGCGGCCGATGAGGCCGTAATAACCTTTTACGCCCCCCTGCGCCACGACGGCGAAGTTTTCGGGATGCTTCTCGGCATGTATTATGCGGAAAACTATTTGCAGAATATGCTGGCCGCCACCTACTTTGGCGAAGCGGCGGGCGTCTATCTGTGTACGCAGGAGGGGCGGGTTATCGCCTGTTCGGGCGGTTCCGGCGCGGCCCATGACAGCCGGCCTTTGTTGGACAGGCTGCGGGAGGAAAACCTGATCGACCCGGACGCCGCCGCTGAAGCCTGGAATATATTCCATCAGGGCGACGGCGAAGGCGGGGTTATCTGCGACAGTAAGAGCGCAACCGACAATTTATGCGTGCTGCATATCCCAAACAGCGATTACGTTTTGGTGCAAACCTTCCCCCGCAGCGTGACGCGGGCCATGATCGAAAACGCCAATCACACCGGAATCGTTTTGCAGTGCATCCTTATCGGGCTATTTGCGCTCTATATCCTGGTTTTGGTCATCCGTTCCCAGCGGAAGCGAAAGCTGCTGGAGCGGGAAAACCGGGAGATGGGCTACGTAATCGACGGAGTGACCTCTCTGTTCTCCTGCTTCGTTCTAGTGGATCTGTTGGAGGGGTCTTATTGCTATCTGGCCGGAACAAAACCGGAAGAGTCGGCGTTTGCGACCGCCGGCCGGTATAAGGAGCTTTCCGCCTACTTCGGGTCCCTTCTGGCGGATGAAAACGACCGGTCGAAATTTTTGGAGCAAATGGAGCCGGAGGCCCTTGCTGCGGGGCTGGGCAGCGGCGGCGCAAACATTCAGTATGAATACCGCATCCGGCGGGCGAATGTCGTAGGCTGGGAACATATGAATATCCTTTGCTTAGAACAAAAGGAGGGCCGGGCGTCTAAGGCCCTGATGTTCTGGCAGGACGTCACCAAGCTAAAGGAGGAGCAGCTGCGCACCCAGGCGGAAATTTCGATTGCCAACCGTAAGGAGAGACAGTATCGGATCGCTATCACCTCCAACGCCTTTTGCACCTTTGAGTTCAACTTAACAAAGGACTTAATGGAAGAGGACATCGCGCGCACGATAAACGGCCGCCGGGTATCTCTGCTGGAGAAAGTGGGGCTGAAAGCGCCCTGTAAAGCGTCGGATTGCTTTGAAAGGTGGAAAGCCTTTGTATTAGAGGAGTCTATGGACGACTACGCGGCCGTCGTAAACCTGGAGCGCCTGCGGGAAGGTTTTGAAGCGGGGGAGGCTGAGGCGACGGTTGATTATTGGGAATGGGCTTCCGATACGGAGCAGATGTGCGTCCGCCAGTCCTTCATTATGACCCGGGACAGCGGCACCGGCGATATTATGGTTATGGTCGTCTCCAAGGATATCACAGAGCAGGTGCAAAAGCAGAGAGAACAGACCCAGGCCCTTCACGAGGCGTTGATGCAGGCCCAGCACGCCAACAACGCCAAGACCACCTTCCTGTCCAACATGTCCCACGACATCCGCACCCCGATGAACGCAATTATTGGCTTTACTACCATTGCGGTTACCCATATCGACAACCAGGAGCGGGTGCGGGACAGCCTGCAAAAGGTCCTGTCGTCCTCCAATCATCTGCTCAGCTTGATAAACGATATTCTGGACATGAGCCGAATCGAGAGCGGAAAGGTGCAGATTAAGGAGCAGGAATGCAATATTTCCGAACTGACCCACAATTTGGTCAGCATTATCCAGCCCCAAGTGAAAGCCAAACAGATGGAGTTGTTTATCGATACCTTCGACGTGGCCAACGAGGATGTGATCGCCGACTCCCTCAAGCTCAGCCAGGTCTTCGTAAACCTGCTTTCCAACGCCGTAAAGTATACGCCTGCGGGCGGGACGGTCAGCTTCCGCATCACCCAGGAAACCACCTTTCACCGGGGCTATGGAGATTACACTTTCGTTGTCAAGGACAACGGCATAGGCATGTCGCCGGAGTTTGTGGAGCATATTTTTGAGCCCTTCGAGCGGGAGGCCAGCACGACCAAAACCGGCATACAGGGGACGGGGCTGGGTATGGCCATCACCAAAAATATCGTAGACATGATGGGCGGCGTCATCGAGGTGCAAAGCGAGAAGGGAAAGGGCAGCGAGTTCAGAGTCCGCTTGAGCTTGAAGCTCCAGGACAAGGAAAAAAACGCGGCCCAGATCAAGGAATTGGAGGGTCTGCGGGCCATGGTGGTGGACGACGACCCGGATAGCTGCGACAGCGTCACCCGTATGCTCAAGCAGCTGGGGATGCGGGCCGAATGGACAACCTCCGGCCGGGAAGCTGTCTACCGCGCTAAGAGCGCTCACAATGAAGGCGATTGCTACCATACGTACATCATCGATTGGCAGATGCCCGAAATGAGCGGGGTGGAGACCGCCAGAGGCATCCGCGCGGCAGTGGGGCCAGAGGCGCCGATCATTGTCCTCACCGCCTACGACTGGGCGGACATTGAGGAAGAGGCAAGGAAAGCGGGCGTAAACGCCTTCTGTGCCAAGCCCTTGTTCCTGTCCGATTTGAAAAACGCGCTGCGGGTTACTCATAATCTGGCACAAAAGGAGAGCGAAGCCGCCTCATGGTCCCAAGCCGATTTCAGCGGCAAGCGTATTCTGCTGGTGGAGGACAATGAGCTCAACCGGGAGATTGCCCAAGCCATCCTGGAGGAAACAGGCTTTATGGTAGAGACCGCTCCCGACGGTACTGATGCGGTGTCCATGATGCAGCAGGCGGCGGAGAACTATTACGACGCCATTTTAATGGACGTGCAGATGCCGGTGATGGACGGTTATGAAGCCACCCGAACCATTCGCGCTCTGCCCCGTAAGGAGGCTAAAAGCATCCCCATCATCGCCATGACGGCCAACGCCATGGAGGAGGACAAGGA
>JAAVYX010000090.1 GCA_022791355.1 Clostridiales bacterium
GTCTGGCGTCCCGGCGCTAAAGCGCCTCTAGACCCCGTCTTGTGTAAAACGGCAAAAGATGGGGAAGAAAAACGCCGCCGGCTGCGATATCCTACGGATACCTTGGCCACCTCCAGGGCCGCGCCCTTCCGGCCGCCTCCGCTGGCGACGGAACTCGAGAGGTATGCGGGAAGCAGCGTCTCTCTTTTAGCTGGGAAGCCCGAAAATCGTACCTATTTTTGGTCAGAAGCTTAAAAGACTCTCACGACCCGGCGGGATATACCAGAAACCTAGTCTATACGCTCACTCCCGCCGACACGAATCTGAGCTTTAGCTTTTTACATTTCACTTAACCGGCCGGTAGTAAGAGGTAACTGTTAGCTCTTTCTAGAAGGGCGCGAGAGGAAAGCAGGCAGTCCAAGGGAGACTCAAAGCTTCCCTAAGCTAAGTCATAACCGACCCTGAGAAGCAATAAGATAATAGACAGCAGTTGAGGGGAAGAAACTAAAGTTAAGAATAAAATTCCCCGGGAGGGACCGCGTAGGGCGGGAGTCCAGAGGGCAAAGCCCTCTGCGTCGTTCAGGAAGGGGGTTCCCCCCGGAAAACCTTCCGTTTTCCTCTTGACCCACTCGATAGGATTTCCGTGCGTACGTCTTTTGCCTTCTCTTCCGCGCGTGAAAAAAAGAAGGTCGCCTCTCACGATAAAAATTAGCGTATTGAGAAAAGGAAATCCGGCGCGAAACTTTCCGCTTAATCAATAAAGAGATATAGAAAAAACAACCTAAGTCCTTTGATGCAGAAAAAATCTATATTTTTTATACTATAGCATCCTTCCCCGCAAAAAGCAATCCGAAGGATGAAACGACCGTAAAATTTCCC
The DNA here is from genome assembly GCA_022791355.1 of Clostridiales bacterium. Lineage (GTDB taxonomy): Bacteria > Bacillota > Clostridia > Oscillospirales > Acutalibacteraceae > Howiella. Next base: position 859 of record JAAVYX010000090.1, read on the forward strand.
CATTCCCCTTTCCAGAAGAAAATTACGGCCGTCCGGCTTTCCTTGGTTGACCTTTGGAACGCTCTACGCTACAATAAATATAATACGCTTTATGTCGCAAAACCGGAAAAACCGCCTTTGCATAGAACGTATGGTATACCCGAAGCCCTTGTCCCGGGCAGATTTAGGAGGCTATTGACTTGGTAAAAATATCCCCATCGGTGCTCACCGCCGATTTTCTGGAGCTTTCGGACGCCCTGCGGCAGATGGAGGCCGCAGGCGCCGACCTGCTCCATCTGGACGTGATGGACGGCGTTTTCGTCCCCAACCTGTCCTTTGGCATGCCGGTGATCGAATCCATTAAAAAGCATACCCGCCTGCCCCTGGACGTACATCTGATGATCGACCGTCCCCACCGGTATATCGAGGACTTCGCCAAGGCGGCCGACTGGCTGGGCTTTCATCTGGAGGCCGGCTCGCCGGTGGAGGAAACCCTCCGGCGCATCCGGGAGCTGGGCTGCAAATCAACCCTGACCATTAAGCCGGGCACGCCGGCAGAGGCGGTTTTTCCCTATCTGCGCTTCTGCGATATGGTGCTGGTCATGTCGGTGGAACCCGGCTTCGGCGGACAGAAGTTCATGCCCTCCGCCCTGGAAAAGCTGCGGGCCCTGCGGGCCGAATGCAGCCGGCAGAGCCTATCGGTTGAGCTGGAAGTGGACGGGGGGATAAACGCCCAGACCGCCCCCCTAGCCGCAGCAGCCGGGGCCACCGTACTGGTGGCCGGCAGCTTCCTTTTCTCGGCCGGCGATATGGGGGCCACCGTCCGGCAGCTCCAGCAGTTATAAGGCAACGCTATAAGGCAACGCTATAAGGCGGCGCCGTAGACCGACGCATAGGGCGTACTGTAAGACGACGCTCTAAGCCGATGGAGTAAACCGCGCCGGCCGGCGCGGTTTACCGGGCCTGCCGGCGCAGCAGGGCGCCTCCTACCAAATCCACCGCGCTTCCGCCGGCCAGCAGCCGGCCGTGTTCGGCGGTGCAGGCCGCGGCCGCAGCCGTGCGGTAGAAGGCCGCGCTGTATTCGCCCAGCGTCATCGGGGAGAAACGCTCTCCCGGCCGGGGCCGGAGCACCAGACGGTATCGGCCGTCGAAGGCGTAAAGGTCGCTGTCTGCGGCGCAGGCGGCCGAGCCGTACAGCCGCTCCATGGCGGCCAGCATATCCTCGGCGCTTTCAAACTCAAAGGTGTAGACTGTGCCCGCCGGCCGCTTGAGCCGCAGACGCTGCTGCGTCCGCCGGCGTTCGGGAAGGGCCGTTCCCTCGGCCTTCCTGCCCGAAAGGGTTCCGGCGGCGCATACCCCGGTATCCGGCCGGTCGGCCAGCAGGGTGAAATACATCTCGCACCCCCCCGCCGAAGCGGGGAAGACCTCGATGAGCAGCCGGCCGGGCTGAAAGTCAAAGCCGGTCTCGGCCCGGGCCTCGGCCATCAATTCCCCCAGCGCCCGGCGGGTGACGGGATCGTCATAGTCAAGCTGGTCGTAGCTTAGGGACAGCCGGCGCAGTTCGTCTCCCGAAAGGGTAATTTTCAGTCTGCCCGGCTCTTCAAGATATATGTGCATATCGGCGCCTCCTCAAAACGTATTCGCCGGATTTTCGCGGCGATGCGGCGGACGGGCCGTTTGATCATACGCCCCTGTTGCAGGCGGCGGGACCCGATTCGCTTATTCCTATAATATTATGGGGACGAGCAGTATGCAAGAGGTGAAAAAAGGATGCAAATTTTTGCCAGAAAAGGCGTGAATTTCTACCAAAACTGGACGATTAACCTAATGGTGGAGCCGGCCCGGCTTCCCGCCGAGCTGATCGTACCTTTAAGCGTGATAAAAGGAGAGGCGCTGGAGCTGGCCGTCCAACCGGGAACCGACCTTGTGAAAAACCAGCCCCTGGCCCAGCCCCAGGGGGACGGTTCCCCAGTTTACGCTCCCTGCGCCGGCCGTTTTGCGGAAATCGTGGAGCGCCGTCTGCCCGGCCTGGGAAAGACCCCCTGCGCCCGCATCCTGGTCGGCGAGGAAGGGACGCGAGAGGCCTCCCCCGCTCCCCAGCCGCCTACCCGCCGCACCGGCCGGTATAGCCTGGAGGGAGGCGCGCGGATAGAAGAGAGGAAGGGCGCGTCCTCCCTCAACCTCCGCCGGCTCATCGAAGTTGCCAAGCGGGCGGCCATTGTGGATGAAATCGACGGACAGCGGCTGTGGAAGAAGCTGGCGGCCCTGGAGGGCCAGCGAAAGCCGGCGGCGGTTTACGCCTATGGGGTGGACGATCAGCCCTACATGGCGGCCGCTCTGGGCACGCTGGCCAGTTTCGGCCGGGAGGTGGTCGGCGGTCTGAACCTACTGGGCCAGGCCCTGTCGGCTTCTACCGGCATCCTCTGCCGGCAGAGCAGAGAGGCCGCCGCCCTGTTGGCTGAGGATTACATGGGCGTTCCGGTAGTCTACATAAGCGGAAAATACCCCAGTCTTCCCGCGGCCGAGGCCTATCTGGAGGTCGTGCGGGGCATGCGGTTCGGCGTAGGGGCCTGTATGCACCTCTGCCGGGCGGCGGAGGAAGGCGTCCCCCAGACCACCTCTATCCTCACGGTGGCTGGAGACGGGGTTCAGACCCCGCTGAATCTGGAGGTTCCCTTGGGCGTATCGGTGGGGGACCTGCTGGAACAGTGCGGGGCCTTCGGGGTGATCCAGCGGGTGGCGGCCGGCGGCATAATGACCGGCCGCATCGCCGGCCCACAGTCCCCCCTACACCCCGGTATCACCGCCCTCACCGCCCAGTCCGAGGTCTTCCAGCCTCCTAAGTCGGCCTGCGTGGGCTGCGGCCGCTGTGCGGCGGCCTGCCCGGCGGGACTGGCCCCCTTCCGGCTGTATCAGGCCGCCAGGAAGAACGTCCCCGCCCAGATGGAAGCCCTGGGCGGCAAAAACTGTATGGGCTGCGGCTGCTGCTCTTACGTATGTCCCGCCGGCCTGCCCCTGACCTCCTGCGCCCAGTGGGTACGGCGCAGGCTGGAGGAATCGGGTAAAAAGGCCAAGACCGGCCGCAAGCCCCCAAAAGCGCCCAAACGCCCGGCAAAGGAGCCGGCCGTTACGGCCGCGGGACGAAAGGAGGACAAGGGCCATGACGAAAATCGGTAAAACCGCCCCCTTCCTTCACAGCGGGGATACGGTCAGAAGCATCGAGGGCGACATGCTGATCGCCCTGCTCCCCCCTGTGGTCATCGCAGTGATGAAGTCCGGCTTCCGCTCCCTGTTTTTATGCGCTCTGTCGGCCGCGGCCGCCTGGGTCGCCGCCTCGGCCCTCCTGTTTTTGTTCAAACGGAAGCTGGCCGGTCCGGCGGCCGCCGGCGTGGGCCTGCTGGTCGCCTTACTCTGCCCGGTTTCGGCGCCCTGGTGGCTGCCGGCGCTGGGGGGGACGGCGGCCGCCCTGCTCCAAATCCTTTTCGGCCTTCTGCCCCGGCCGCCCTTTCACCCAGCGGCCCTTATCTGGCTGCTGCTGGGCGTCTTCTTTCCCTCTTACATGCATAGCTTCCCCGCCGTCAGCGCCGACAATATTCCCCCGGTCTTCGGAGGCCCGCCCGCCTTGGAGCAGGGGGTTTCCATCGCCCACCTGCTCCAACTCCAGGTCCGGCCGCCTCACGGCTTGTCCCAGCTGCTGGTGGGCAACATTCCCGGCGCTATGGGAACCACCAGTCTCCTGCTGATCGCCGCCTGCGCCGTGTACCTGATCTACCGCCGGGCCATCGCCTGGCAGGCCGCGGCCGGCATGACCGGCATCTGCGCCCTGCTGGGCCTGCTGGTGGACCGGGGGGACGCCGGTCCCGGCTGGTCCATGCTCTTTGAGCTTTCGGCCGCCGGCTTCCTGTTCGCCGCCGTCTATGTGGCGGCCGCTCCCGGGGTCAGTCCCCGCCTGCCCTTCGCCCGTCTGCTCTACGGCGTGCTCTGCGGGGCGCTGACCATGATCTTCCGGTACCTGGGGATGGAAAACAGCTGCGTACCCGCCGCCATACTGCTGGCCCAGTTGGCCAGCCCGCCGCTGGACCGGCTGGTTCTCTACATGCGTCAGGGCGAACAGCGGGACTTCTACCGCCCCCAAAAATGGCTGCTGGTCCGCTACCTGCAAAAGAAGCAGGGCCGCAAGGGCGGGTCCAAGCCCCGCAAACGATAAACGGAAAGCCGGTCTATCTGAAAGCCGCCGGTCCGCGCCGGGAGACTTTACGAACCTGTGCCGAATCGGGATACGGTTTTAGAGTCTGTATGCATAGCCGGGAAATACAGCCGGGCGGCCAAAGCCCCGCCCAAACGGTTTCCATCGGCTGCGCATATGGGTTTTATCCCTTTTTACAGACGGGAGAGAGGCTTATGGTCGAATTTGTAAACGCGCCCATGAAGGCATTTTCCTATTCCCAGTGGGTCTCCCACTTTGCCGGTAACGACAAACGGCGGCTGCAAATCGATTTTTCCCAGGAGAAAGGCCTGTCGGACGCCGAACGGCGCTTGATCTTCCCCTCCATACGCGCCTTTCAAAAGGGCGAGGGCTCCGACGGCGCCTACCTGATGCAGACGGTGGAGCGGTATGTGCAAAAAGGGGGAGAAGCGGCTTACGCGGAGGCCATGCGCTGGTTTATCAAGGAGGAAAACTGGCATTCGGCCTACCTGAAAAGCTTCATGCGTTTTTATCAGGTCGCGGGGGCCAAACGCTCCTTTTTGGACAAGGTCTTTCGCCGCCTGCGAAAGTGCGGCGGTCTCAAATGCGAGGTTACCATTCTGGTCACCGCCGAGATGATCGCCCTGACCTATTACGACGCTCTGGCCAGCTGCACCGATTCCCCCGCCCTGAAAAGCGTCTGCCGCCAGATGCTGGAGGACGAGGTCCCCCATATTCTGTTTCAGTCCTGCACCCTGCGCCGGCTGAAAAGGCGTCGGACCGACCCCTTGGTCCGACGGGCCGTGATGGATATAACGGCCCTGGCCGTATGGCTGGCCTTCCACAAAGTATTTCAGACGGGCGGATACGGCTTCGGCCGTTTTTGGAGAGAAAACCGCGGGTATTTACAGCAGTCTGTCCGTCTTGTCCAGGGAGGGTAAGCCGGACCAAGGACCGCTCCTTATATAACCGATAAAAAACCGTCCCGAAGGAGCGCGCATACTCCTTTGGGACGGTTTTTTGCATAAGGTATTTTCGCGGGCCTCCCCTTTTACTCGGTCCGGCTCTGGCGCATGGTCAGAAGCTGGGGCAGATAGAGGCCCACCTGGTTCTCCAGCTCGCTGTCGCCGATGACGGTGGTGCGGCCCTCGGCGTACTCGCCGTCCACCCATTCCTTGATTTTGGCGATGGCGGGGTCCCGTTTATCCACCTTTGTCTCCTCATCCAGCATAAAGTAGGTGTTGATCCAGGCGGTAATACCGGCCGCGCCTGAGTGGGCGTCCACCACCACTATGGGGGCCTTGCCCAAGATATCGGTGGTGTTGAAGATATTGTAAATCTCCTCGTCCTTCATCAGCCCGTCGGCATGGATACCGGCCCTGGTGGCGTTGAAGGCCCGGCCCACAAAGGGGGTGCGGGGCGGAATCTCATAATGGAGCTGATTCTCGAAAAACTCGGCGATCTCGGTAATCACCTTTAAATCCATACCGCCGCTGTGTCCCTTGAGCTGGCAGTACTCGATACACATGGCTTCCAGAGGGGTGTTGCCGGTCCGCTCGCCGATGCCCAAAAGGGAGGTGTTGACCGAGGCGCAGCCGAAGAGCCAGGCGGTGACGGCGTTGGGTACGGCGTTGTAGAAATCGTTATGACCGTGCCACTCCAGCTGGGCAGAGGGAACGCCGCAGTAGTTGGTCAGCCCGAAAATGATCTGCTGTACGCTTCTGGGCAGCACCACGCCCTGGATGCTGGTGCCCAGTCCCAGGGTATCGCAGGCCCGGATCTTGACCGGGATGCCGGCGTCCCGGGACATTTCCATCAGCTTCTCGGCAAAGGGCAGCACAAAGCCGTAGAAGTCGGCCCGGGTGATATCTTCAAAATGGCAGCGGGGCACCACGCCGGCCTCCAGCGCGTCGTAGACTACCGCGCAGTAGTTCTTCATGGCCTGGGTACGGTTCCAGCCCAGCTTCTTGTAGATATGATAGTCCGAGCAGGAAACCAATATGCCGGTTTCCTTGATGCCCATATCCTTAACCAGCTGGAAATCTTCCTTTTTGGCCCGGATCCAGGAGGTGACCTCCGGGAATGTATAGCCCTTTTCCAGACACTTCCGCACCGCTTCCTTATCCTTGGGGGAATAGAGGAAAAATTCGCTCTGCCGGATTACGCCGCTGCCGTTGTCCAGCTTGTGCAGCAGATCATAGAGCCGGCAGATCTGGTCTACCGTATAGGGAGAGCGGGCCTGCTGGCCGTCCCGGAAGGTGGTGTCGGTGATGAATATCTCCTCGGGCAGGTTCATGGGCACCTGCCGGCGGTTGAAGACCAGCTTGGGAATTTCGTTATAGGGATACATATTGCGGAAGAGGTTGCCCTCCTCCCGCTCTGTAAAGTTAAAGCCCAGCTCCAAAAGGCCGGAAAGCTTATTCAGGGTAGGTTTCATATTCGGCATGAAATTAAACGCCTCCTCAAAACGGCTGCCGCATAATATTGCAGAGATACCCGTATAGTCTGCATATTATTATAGCAAGGCCGGTCCGGCCTGTCAAAAGAATTTGGAAAAAAGCATTTTATATACAAAAAGACGAGCCCACAGGCCCGTCTTTTTAGATAACCAATGTTTGCAGCCTGCATAAACAGACCTGCCCGACTTCCATACTACACAATCCTGCATTCGACCCGCGAAGCCCCGCCCAGTTCTTCCAGACTTACCGGCTGGAGAACAATATAGGCGTTCTCGTCCGGTATACATCCGCCGCCGCCCCGTCTGCATCCCAGCCGGACCGTATCGCCGTCTACGGCGGCGCCCAGATATTTCGGCGTTCCGGAAGCAAAGCAGAGGACCAGGCCCGCAGTTTCAAAGTTGATATGTAAGCTGCGGATTTTTTCCGCAAGTAGCTGCCCCTCATCCGGCAGATCCACAACAGCACGGGTATCAACAGCCTCTAACCATGCGTCTAACTCGGTCTGGCTGCGAAAAATTTTGGTTCCAAGCCTGTCATGGTTCACAATCGTATGATAACTGTCGTAGTCCCATTCCTTCAACGTCCGTATGTTGACACGGCCCACGGTTCCGGCCGCCGCCACCCGTACGCCCTCGTTTCCCAGGGCGTAGGCCGCCCAATCCCGCTCCTTATAAACGGCCGTGACTTTATCATGAACAGATACCTGCCGGGCGTCTACAGCCAGGAAATACAATTCGTCGCAGGGGCCAAACGGAATCTCGCCGTAGGCCCGCGCCCCGTCCGCGCAGACGGTGACGGTTCCCTCTTCCCGGACCGCCGCGTGAACGCTGCCGCCGTGCAAGCCGCTTTCTTCCTTGGCGGCGAACAAAAGGGCTTTTTCCGCAAAAAACGCGTCGTCGCAGACCTCCAGCATTCTGACGCATCCAGGCGCGGCCTCGGCCAGATTCCCGATCAAGTCTTCCAGCTGCTTCCGACTCTTACAAACCTGGCCAGGCCAGTTCCTGATGGCATAGGCCGCTTCAGCGCTGTAGATATGCGCCTCAAACGCCAGTTCCCCAAGGTGCGTAACGGGCGTGGCATCCTCGACCGTCCCCTCCCTTTTTTCGCTTATATTCGGTTCGGGCGGCAGGTCAAATTCGAAAGCCGCCTCCTCTTCTTGGACAATCAACGCCGCCTTCGTTTGTACATCGTCTTCTTCCGCCGGTTCCGGCAGGTCCGCCGCCGGTATGGACAACGTTTCTTCCTGGCCGTTCGCCGGCGCGGCGTTTTGAGAAACGGCTGGAACGGAAGACAAAGAAGCGGTTTGCCTCGGCCCCGGCTTCAGAAGATTTAGAGCGTCCGCCGCATCCGGCGGCCAGCAGCAGCACGCCCGCTAAGCAAACAGCTGGCGCAGCCTTTTTTATATGGGTCATAGAACACGCCTCCTTTACCCATAAAGCGACGGAAAGAAGGCTTTTTGTTGCATAAATCTATACGGTAAAAATATATTTATTTTCCATTGGCCCCGATTTCCATTTTCACATCCGGCCCGGCGGGTTCTCCCAAGACCGGTTTTTTCTCCTTATCCCATTCCACCTTCTGGGCAAATACTTTACGTCCCCCCCAGCCAGTACCGGATTCGGTGTTGGCGTGGTAGACGATAAAGGTCTCCTTCCCGTCGGGAGACGTGGTGAAGGAACAATGACCGGGTCCGAAAACGGTCTCGCTTTTGGAAAGGATGGGTTTTGGGGCCTTCTCCCAGGCCTTGGGGTCCAAGGGATCGTCGCCGGTAAGGGTCAGCAGACCCAAGCAGTAGTCGTCGGTCCAGCTTCCGCTGGCCGAGTAGACGATATGCAGAACCCCGCCGCGGGTAAGAGCCGCCGGCCCCTCGTTAACCATGGGATTCCCCACCCGCTCCCAGGGGTATTCCGGCGTAGAAATCCGCACCCGGCTACCGGATATGGTACAGGGGTCGGACATGGGGGCGATGTAAAGGTCCTGCCAGAGGTTCTCGGTATCCTCCCAGCCCGACCAAACAAAATACAGCCGCTCCTTGTATTCCAGCACGGTGCCGTCGATGGCCCAGAAGTCCTCGGGCGGGGCGATTTTCCCCACCAGCTCGAAGGGTTGGGTGGGGTCTTGGGAAGCGCCCTTGAGCACATACATGCGGTGATTTGCGTTGTCCCCGTCGTCGGCGGCCACATAGATGTACCAGGCCCCGTCCAGATAGTGCAGCTCGGGGGCCCAGAGCTCCTTGGAGTAGGCGGTTCCCGCCGGAGGCTTCCAGACCAGGCTTCCCGCCGCTTGCCCGATTGCAGGCAGATTATCGAAGGCGGCTACCTGTACGCCGCCGGACGCATAACAATAATAATACTTCCCCTCGTGCAGGGTCACCCAGGGGTCGTTTCCCGTGTCGGCAATGGGATTGGTAAAGGTCAGCTTGGCGGCGCTCCCCCCGCCGCAGCCCGTAAAGACGGCGAAAAGCAAACAGACAAGCAGAAGCGCAAACAGTCGTTTTTTCATAAGGTGTCCCTCCTTAGCATCACAGCGCCTGTATTGTAACACGACCGGAAAGCTCTTTGCAATTATATAGGCTGAAAATATATTAGGATATAGACCGCATCCCTATTTTATCAAAAGCACAATCGGATTTTCGACAAAATATTTTATCAATTTTATTTTCAGCATATATAAGGATGTAACCCCCGATTAAAGATACAACAGTAAACAGCGCGCTTATACAAATAAATAATAGCTGTCGCGCAGGCGGCCCGATAGAACGGGCCGCCTGCGCGACACTTTCATAGCGATACGCTCGGTTAAATAGAGAGCGTACCATCTACCTCCAAAGGGCAAATAGGGTTTTACAGGGAAACCCGCGCAAGCTGTGTTGTCTTCGCTGCCGGGCGAAGCTCGGTAATCTAGCGGCCGTCCTAAAGGACGGCAACTGACGGCCGCTCTTTGAGCGGCTACATCCGCCTTGCTTACGTGAGTTTACTACCTGTAAAACGCCGTAGGACCCAGCGGCGAGCCAAAATGAGGGCTGGCGAGGTCGTAGGTAGCCGCTCGACAGAGCGGCTAGTTTTCGCCCGCCTACATTCGAGAACACTGCTAGCCCTCCTCTCGGCCGTCCTTTGGGCGGATACTGTGCGTATTGGCCCCCCCAAGGTAGATGGTATGGAATTCCTTTTTAACTCAATCGGAACTTACGTACTAAGTTATTCATCAGCAGGGATTGGTCCGACAACTCCTGCGCGGTAGCGGCGCTCTGTTCCGAAGTAGCGGAGGTGCTTTGGACAACAGAGGATATTTGGTTGATCCCCTCTGTGACTTGAGAGATCGCGGTGGTCTGGCTCTCTACCGCTCCTACCACCGCATCCATTTTAGCGGTTACGTTTTCTGCGATGGAGTTGGTCTTGTCCAGCGACTCCGTCACTTTACCAACTACTTGATCGCCCTCCGCAACAGCGGCGATAGAGCCTTCAATCAGCTCCTTAGTAGCTTTGGCCGCCTCGTCAGACTTGGAGGCCAAATTACGTACCTCATCGGCTACCACGGCAAAGCCCTTTCCAGCATTGCCTGCTCGAGCCGCCTCTACAGCGGCATTTAGAGCCAGGATATTGGTCTGGAACGCAATGTTTTCAATGGTATCAATGATCTTACTGATCTCCGTAGACGAGCTGGATATTTTCTCCATAGCGGCGTTCAGCTCTTTGACATAATCCACGCTGACCCCCAGCTGCGCGCCTGCCTGGGTTACAAAATGCCCTGCTTCCTCCGCGGCCGCCGCAGTTTGTCTGGCGTTCTCCGCTATGCTGGCGGCAGTGACGGACAGCTCATGGATCGCACTGGCCTGCTCTGTTGCTCCTTGACTTAAGGATTGAGCGCCGTTGGATACCTGGACGGCGCTATTAGATACGGTTCCGGCGGACCGGCTGATTTGGGAAAGGGTATCCCGCAGGGAATTGTGGATCGCCTTAATAGACTGTTCGATAGCCACAAAATCTCCCCAGTATGTACGGGTGATATTCTCACGGAAATCCCCTCGCGCCATTTTGCTCAGATGGTGAGATGCGTCCTGTACCACATCATTCAGGCGAAGAATCGTCGTGTCCAGCGCCCGAGTCAGTTTAGCGGTCTCATCTTGGGACTTGACCACAGGGGTAGCGGTTTGCAGATCGCCGTCCGCCAGCGTCTCCAGACGGGCAACGCAGGACTGAATGGGGCCGGAAATAGACCGGCCTACCTTAACCGCCACAGGGAAAGTGGCAATTACCACGAGGACTACTACCAGCACCGTCAACATAATGCTCCGGTCCAGCGTGGATTTAAATTCCCGCTGACTGGCCTCAATGGCGATACTCCACTGCTGATTGCCGCCGATGGGGGCAAAGCCCACAAATTTATTGTCGCCATAAAAATTGTATGTACCGAAACCGGTCTCCCCTTGGATCATACGCTGATTTACGGCGGCTACGTCCGCCACGCTGGAATCCGTTTTTGCGGCTTGGATCATATTAGAACCTTCCTCCACAATAGAAGATTCCCGATGGCCGATGACATTGCCTCTGTTGTCCAGCACATAAGCTACGCCATTGCTGCCCATAGACAGATTAGCCACGATATCCGACAGAAAATCAGCGCTGATTCCACCGTAAACCACGCCGTCAAAACGACCGTTTATAATGATAGGGACCTCCAGCAGGAAAATCATCATCTGGCCGTCGTTCATTATGTTGGAGATGTAGGGTTTCATAGTGGATTTGCACTGCTCAAAATAGTCCTCCCCGGCATAGCTGTATCCTGTGGATGAGAAGCCGCTGGCATCCATTTTTCCGGTATACAGAAAGCCGTTACGCTGGGCGATGTCATCCCGGATCGAGACTAGTTCCGGGGCGGTAGGATCAGATTCCCGGAAAATATCGGAGGCGGCCGCCTCTTGCAGGGCCGTCCAGTAGTTGCCCATTTTCCACTCCACTGCATCTGCAGCCATCTGCGTGGCGGGACCCAAGGTCTTGGTCATTACATCATCAATTCCGCTGGCGTTCAATAGGGCTGTAATCATACCAATCAGCACTGAGCCGACCAGCACCACCGACAACATACTAATTTGAATTTTTGATTTGATCGACTTCATGTATCATCTTCCTCTTATCTGATTTTGCGTGAGGCTGGAGAAAAATGCCTCTTTAGAAAATATGTGAGTTTTAATGCTCTCATTTCTTACGGTATATTAGTATGAAGCCATGAAATATTCAATCCATATTTTGTGTTTTTACAAAGATTTTTATGATGATGTAAATTTTAACGCGACGCGCATATGAAGGCTAAAAACCTCACTGCTACTGCACTAAAAAGCAAGCGGGACAAGCGTAGCCGCACTTGCTAATTTTGCCCGGCAAAAATGCCGCTCCAATTTTTACGGAAGCGGCATTTTGTGTAAGGCTGACAGCCCATTATTCTTGTTATTTATTTGTTTTCCCTTGTCAATCGACGGTATACAGACTATAAGCAAACTGCTTTATACAAAAACCGTCTTTACTTTGTCTAAGACTTCCGTCTGACCGCAAAGCTGATATTTCAGAATCCCGCGCGGGCGAGGGTCTAGTCGGCCGTTTGAGGCGGCCGGCTAGAAGGACGCGTCCCCCTTTTAAGCTTCAAACTCGTAATCGTTGCCAGGCAGAACGGCGTTGAGCAGAATACCGGCAATAGCAGCGATAGCCAGTCCCGACAGGTTGATGCTGAAGGTTTCCGAGAAGGTAAAGGTAATCCCGCCCACGGCGTTGAAGCCCAGGGCCGACACCAGGATGACCGCCGCGATAATCAGATTGCGGGACTTGGTGAAGTCCACCTTGTTTTCCACAATATTGCGCACGCCGACAGAGGAAATCATGCCGTATAGCACAAAGGAAATACCGCCGATGATAGCCGACGGAATGGTCTGAATCGCCGCCCCGATCTTAGGGAAGAAGGAGAGAACGATAGCGCAGCAAGCGGCGATGCGCATCACTCGGGGATCGTAGACCTTGGTCAGGGCCAGCACGCCGGTGTTCTCGCCGTAGGTGGTGTTGGCGGGACCCCCGAAGAAGGAGGCCAGACTGGTGGCCAGCCCGTCGCCTAAGAGGGTGCGGTGCAGGCCGGGGTCGGCCAGGTAGTTTTTCTTACAGGTGGCCCCAATGGCCGCAATATCCCCGATGTGCTCCATCATGGTGGCCAGGGCGATGGGCATGATGGCGATAATGGCCGACAGGTCGAATTTCGCGAAAGAGGCGGGATGAATGGCCAGCCCCACCCAGTCTGCGTTACCGATGGCCCCGAAGTCCACCTCTCCCATGACCAGGGCTGCAATGTAGGAAACGACGATACCGATCAGGATAGGCAGAATTTTGACCATGCCCCGGCCGAAGATGTTGCAGACGATGATGACCGCCAGGGCGATAAAGGCCAGCAGCCAGTTTTGGGAGCAGTTGTTGATGGCGCTGGGGGCCAGGATCAGGCCGATGGAGATGATGATGGGGCCGATGACCACCGGTGGGAAAAACCGCATGATGCGTTTAACCCCAAAGAGCTTGATCAGTCCGCTGAGCAGCAGATAGACAAGTCCGGCGACAACAACGCCGCCGCAGGCGTAGGGCAGCTTTTCGAGGTTGGGGGCTCCATCCTCCAGTATGGGGGCCACGGCCGCGTAGCCGCCCAAAAAGGCGAAGCTGGAGCCCAGAAAGGCCGGGACCTTACCCTTGGTCAACAGGTGGAAAAGCAGGGTGCCCAGTCCCGCCATAAGCAGGGTGGTGGATACGTCCAGCCCGGTCAGGATGGGGACCAAAACGGTGGCGCCGAACATGGCGAAGGTGTGCTGGAAGCCTAGAATCAGCATCTTGGGAAGTCCCAGGGCGCGGGCGTCGTAAATGGCCTCGCCCAGCTTTGCCTTTTTGCTTTGGCCGGACTCGGAAATTTGGTCGGATGCTGGAACTTGCTCAGACCCTTGAGACTGGGCGGTTTCGGGTCCTCTCTTCTCTTCTTTTTCCATAAAACTTGCCTCCTCGCATGATGTGTTGCCGCCGGGCAAAATAAACCGGCATCTCCAGAAACGCTTTGGAAATGCCGTGCAGAAACGGATCAAATTGTCCCTTCCTCCATCCCACCGCGGAAGACCCAGAGACGGCTGAAGGAAAAGTTAAAAAGCATGGTAAAGGCGGTGACCCCGACCTTGGCCCCCAGGTCCTTGAGCAGGGTACCGGTAAAGCCCCAGCGAACCGTGACCAGGACCATGAGAAGAGAGCTGGCCAGAGCGGTAAAAAGGGTGAGCAGGGCAAAGCGAAGCAGCTCCCGGCTGAAAAAACGCTGGGTGGTGTGGAAGGTGACCTTGCGGTTGAGGGCGTAGCTGTTGACAGCCCCGGCCGCGTAGCCCACCGGCTGGGCCGCCCAGGCCGGCACGGAAAACAGAGCGGTGAGGAAAAAATAGCAGACCCAGTCGACGGCGGTGTTGCCCGCCCCGACTAGAAGATACCTTGCGAATCTGCGTATTTCGGTCCGGCATTTGCGCCGCCGCTGGGATAGGGTGTCCGTATGCCGATCCATCCGGCATCCGCCTCCGCTTTCTCCGGGACGTATCCCGGGATTTTAGATTTTCTTTTCTTTTGTTTGGTTTAGAGGGAGGTTTCGCGCCAGGTATGCTTTTCTCAATACTCCATTACCTGGTCTAATAGCGCGACCCATTCTTTTTTAAAGCGA